>NZ_LASY01000064.1:0-114389 GCF_000973155.1 Grimontia sp. AD028
CTTAACTGATCGGCATTAGGGCTTGTTCCCGGCTTTTTTTGTTTATAGCCATTCAAAATCACCAAGCTAGCGCTCAGTTAGTTGAAACTGAAAGTACGCACTGTGTGGTTAGCATGATGCGCATCAACCTTATGCACGTCTCTAAGACACAATAATTGCGGCGTAGGACCATTGACATTAAACTGTGAACGCAAGCGATTGGCATTGAGAATTTTCTGAAATTTTGCAACAAGCTCATGTAAGTGCCTCGCGCGTTTTTTCTCCTCTGCGTCGATAACAGTCAGACTGTTTGGGCATTGCGTTCGATTACGGACCAACAAGAGAAAAAAAGCACACACATAAATTGAACGAACCTAATACGCCGCTTATACCGTCGGATTGAATCGAAAATATTCTGATAGGTTGAGCGGCGTAAACTTGTGCAGTCCGATATGACAGAGGCTGCCAATAAAACGATAAGAAGATTACTGAATGGCAACAATTAAAGACGTCGCACGACTCGCCGGTGTCTCTACAACAACAGTTTCGCACGTGATCAACAAGACGCGTTTTGTTGCAGAGAACACGACCAAGAAAGTCTGGGCCGCTGTCGACGAACTGAACTATGCACCAAGCGCTGTGGCTAGAAGCTTGAAGTGCAACTCTACCCGCACCATTGGCATGCTGGTGACCAAATCAACCAACCCGTTTTTTGCTGAGGTTGTGCATGGTGTTGAAGAGTATTGCTACAAAGAGGGTTATACCCTGATCCTTTGCAATACAGAGGGTAATCTCTCCAAGCAGCGTGATTACCTGCGCATGCTGGCTGAAAAACGCGTGGATGGCCTGTTGGTGATGTGTTCTGATTTGAACGAAGAACTGCTCTCTCTGCTTGAGAAGAAGCAGGATCTGCCAATGGTGGTGATGGACTGGGGTACACAGCACATCAATACTGACTGTATCCAAGACAATGCAGAACTTGGCGGTTACATTGCGACTAAACACTTCATTGAAAACGGTCACACCAAAATCGGTTGTATCTCAGGTCAGATGGATAAGCTGACTTGTAGAGAGCGTCTGGACGGTTTCCGCAAAGCGCTGGAAGAAGCAGGATTAACTTACAACCCTGATTGGATTGTCGAAGCGGATTTCGAATGTGATTCTGCGGTAGAAGCCGCTAACAAACTCGTTGCGCTTGAAGACCGCCCTACTGCTGTTTTCTGCTTCAACGACATTATGGCATTGGCTGCGATCAGTACCTTCCGTCAGGCAGGTCTGGATGTCCCGAATGACATTTCCATCATTGGCTATGACAACATCGATTTAGCTGGTTTCTTCTCGCCACCGTTAACCACAATTCACCAGCCGAAAAACCGTTTGGGTAAAACGGCGATTAAGCTGCTGATGGAACGTCTGGCAAACAAAGAGAACCAGCAACAGATTTTTGAAATGCAGCCTGAATTGATTGTGCGACGCTCTGTAAAGAATTTAAAACAGTCATAGCCCAGAATCGCCTCAAATGTCACCAAAAAGCCTGAGCCTTACGCTCAGGCTTTTCTTTTACTGACAAGTTTTCCAAATAAATGCATCTTGTTATTGCGACGAACCTCAAAATCAATAAAATGCCCAGATTTCTAGTGCTACCCTTATTGCATACTGTAAAAGGGGTGCGATGGTCGAAATTTCTGCAATAACAAAGAGAACGGAATAATTACAAAGAAATCAATAGAGTTCATTCGGAACTAAGATCACACTTTGTTCGACCAGCAATAACGACAAAAAGACGCGATTCGGTTAAGCTAAATCTCGTCAAGAAAAAGGCAAACCAAGGCGAAAGCCTGGGACGCAAAGCTTCCGGCCTCACACCGTTGAAAATATTCATCAGGTGTTGGTAGCGGAGCTACCGATGACGTTAGCATTTCACATCCGGTTCGCCCGGTGCGTTGACAATTCTCTGAATTAGCATTGCTACGTTACTCCTTGACCATTCATCCAGGAACGTATTGATTGAGAATAAGTCACATGGATAAACCAACCCTAAAAAACACACTGAAGTTCTTCGAATGTCTGGGCAAAATGAAATCGCGCTCTATGTTTGGAGGTTTTGGTGTTTTCTGCGACGAGACAATGTTTGCACTTGTCGTGAATGATCAACTTCATCTTCGCGCTGGCCCAGCCAACGAAACAGAATTCAAAGCACTGAATATGGAACCCTACGTGTATAAGAAGCGTGGATTCCCAGTTGTCACTAAGTACTACGCCGTACCACAAGATTGGTGGGACCAGTCCGGTCTAATGATGGACCACGCCACCAAAGCCCTCGCTATTGCAAGGGAAGACCAGCAAGAAAAGAAGACTGCGGCGCCTTCACGTATCAAAGATCTTCCGAACCTTCGCCTTGCGACGGAACGTATGCTGAAAAAAGCAGGTATCGAATCCGTCGAAGAGCTTCAGCGTGCCGGCGCAGTAGGTGCTTATCAAGCACTACAAAAATCCCACAACGATACGCTAAGCCTCGAGTTACTATGGGCGCTGGAAGGTGCGATTGAAGGCAAGCATTGGTCGGTGATCACGCCCCAACGTAGAAACGAGTTGCTGGAAACCCTTCGACAGTAATTCACGATTACTTCGTTATAGAAACAGCCAGCGTGCCCTTCTCCGCCGCTGGCTGTTTTGCTTTCTGATATTCCGTACTGTAAATCCGAACTAATTTACAAAATTCCTGTCGATTTGATGCTGTTTTGGAGAGAGATAATGGAAAGTCCTGTCATGAACCATTGCTTATTTGATAAGGCTTTGTCAGAGAAAACTGATAAAAACCCGATGATTTTGACCGTCGTTCAATCAACCTTAATAAAGCACTCTTAAAATCCTTTTTGTGACATGTGTCACATATAAGACACACAAGAGCCTTGCCCGCTTACCAGTGCATGCAAATCTGAACTATGCCAAAAGAGAAGACAGACAAATGGCAACAGAAAAATGCACTACACAAAGCCGTTTCCAGACCAAATAGACAGAATTTTCCGCGACCATTTCAGAAAATGGCCGCGCAGATTCAAGTGGACGGTTTTTCTTTGCTTCTTTTTCCCTGCAGCCTCGTATGCGGCAAATACGCACGGCACTTTTGATCCCTCGTTTCTCACCATCATTGTTATCCTTTTTTTCGGTATCAATGCTCTGGTTGTGATTTGGGGCCTACGGTTGAACAGTTTTGCTCAACGCTGCTATTGGCACCGTAACTACCACATTGGCGGCGCAACGACGCTGGCACTCATCCCTCTCGGCATTTTGGTACTTCAATACACTAAATACTGTCTATGAATCCAACTTGTGATTCTTCATTGACACATCCAGACTCTATTCAATCTCGTATACTCCCACTTTTATCAGAAAGTTAACTCTCTCTCGGCAGCCTTTCATAGACATGTTTGAACATATAGCATCGAAAATCTTGAAGAAGTTTGTAATTTTTCCCAGTACCTATCGGTCATATCCCACAAGCAAAGAAAAGGAAAAGCGCGCAAATCCACGTATTGCTTTCGTCAAACTGAACCTCGTTTACTCCCAAGGTCACAGTTTTGGCAATAAACCTGTTTAACTCTTTGGTAATGAAGTGCATTTCGTCCAGACAAAAGGAAACTTTTGCCATAGTTAGAACTGTGCTTTAAGCAACGCTGTTATCCAAATTTCGATTGAACAGACTCGTGGAACAACGTCACTTATAAAGGATCAGAAATGAACACAAAGAAGTTAGCTGTTCTCATTGTCATTGCAGCCATATTTGTCACATGGTTTGCCTTCGACCTTGGCGCACTGTTTACGCTTGAAAACGCCAAAGCACAGCACGAAGCGTTGAAAGGCACCATTGCGAGTAATTTTGTTACCGCAAGCATCATCTATTTTGTTGTCTATATCGCTATGACCGCGCTCTCGCTGCCCGGTGCTGCCATTGCTACCCTGCTTGGCGCAGCGCTATTTGGATTTTGGTGGGCATTGCTTCTGGTTTCATTTGCCAGCTCCATTGGCGCAACGCTTGCCTTTTTAGTCAGCCGCTTCCTGCTCAAAGATTCTGTGCAAAGCAAATTTGGTGATCGCCTTGCCACGATTAACCAAGGTGTAGAGAAAGATGGTCCGTTTTACCTTCTGACACTGCGCCTAATCCCTGTATTTCCGTTCTTCCTGATTAACCTGCTGATGGGCCTAACGCCAATCCGCACCGCGACTTTCTACATTGTTAGCCAAATCGGCATGCTGCCGGGCACTGCGGTATACATCAATGCTGGTACCCAGTTAGCACAAATCGATTCGCTGAGCGGCATCGTTTCTCCAGGTGTATTGTTGTCACTGGTTCTGTTGGGTGTGTTCCCAATCATCGCCAAGATGATCATGAACGTGATTCAAAAGCGCCGTGTGTACGCCAAATGGCAAAAGCCAACCACGTTTGACCGTAACCTGATTGCGATTGGTGCGGGTGCCGGTGGTTTGGTGACTACCTACATTGGTGCAGCGGTAAAAGCCAAAGTAACCCTTATTGAAAAACACAAAATGGGTGGCGACTGTCTGAATACTGGCTGTGTGCCATCAAAAGCCTTGATTCGTGCAGGTCATGCCGTGCATGAAATCAAACGCTCGCAAGAGTTTGGTGTGAACGTTGGCGAACCTACCGTGGATTTCCAACAGGTAATGGGCCGCGTACACAAAGTCATTGCAGACATTGAGCCGCACGATTCTGTCGAGCGTTACACCAAGCTTGGCGTGGAATGTATCGAAGGCGAAGCGAAAATCCTCTCTCCTTGGGAAGTAGAAGTGAATGGTCAACGCCTGACTACTCGCAACATTGTTATCGCAACCGGTGCGCGTCCTTTAGTTCCTGGTATTCCAGGTCTACAGGAAGTCAGTTACCTGACCTCAGACAACGTCTGGGAGCTTCAGGAGCAGCCTAAGAAGCTCTTGGTACTGGGTGGTGGTCCTATCGGTAGCGAATTGGCACAAAGCTTCTCTCGTCTCGGCACAGACGTGACCTTGGTGGAAATGGCAGACCAACTGCTTATCCGTGAAGATGCCGACGCTGCCGAACTGGTCGTAAAAGGCCTGAAAGAAGATGGCGTGAACATTCTGCTTGGCCACAAAGCCACACGCTTTGAGAAAGATGGCGACGTTCAACGTGCTTACTTTGAGCACAATGGCGAAGAAGTTGTCATCGAGTTTGATTATGTGATGCTGGCGCTTGGTCGTGTCGCAAACACTAAAGGCTTTGGCCTTGAAGACATCGGCGTTGAGCTCACTGAGCGCGGCACTGTCAAAGTGAATGAATATCTGCAATCCAACTACCCAAATATCTTCGCAGTTGGTGACGTAGCGGGGCCATTCCAATTAACCCATGCAGCAGGCCATCAGGCTTGGTATGCCGCAGTGAATGCTCTGTTTGGTGACTTTAAAAAATTCAAAGCAGATTACTCTGTGATGCCCGCAGCGACTTATACGGCGCCGGAAGTTGCCCGTGTCGGGATCAACGAGAAAGAAGCGATTGCACAAGGTATCGAGTATGAAGTGGCTCACTATGGTATCGACGATTTAGACCGCGCGATTGCAGACGGTGAAGACCATGGCTTTATCAAAGTCATCACTCCGAAAGGCAAAGACAAAATTCTGGGTGCGACTATTGTGGGTTCACATGCTGGAGACCTACTCGCAGAATTTACCCTAGCGATGCGTCACGGCCTTGGATTAAACAAGATCCTCGGTACAGTGCATCCTTACCCAACCATGAGTGAAGCCACCAAATACACTGCCGGTGTTTGGAAGCAGAACAATGCTCCTCAAGGATTGTTGGCTTGGGTAGAGAAGTTCCACACCTGGATGCGTAACGAATCCAGTGCAAACAAATCTCAAACCATGATTAAGGAAGATTGATCACCATGAATTTGAAATCCATCGTCGCAGCTTGCGCCCTCGCCTTCACTTCAGCCGTGTCAGCGGCTGACCTCTCCAACTGGGAGAAAATTGAAGAAGGTGCTCAAGGCCAAACGGTTTACTTCAACGCCTGGGGCGGAAGTCAGGAAATCAATGCCTACTTACGTTGGGCTGGCGATGAACTAAAGGAACGTTACGGCGTCACGCTTCAACACGTTAAAGTGTCTGACATTGCAGAGACCGTCAACCGTCTGGTTGCTGAAAAAGCCGCAGGTAAGAACAAAGGCGGCAGTGTAGACATGGTTTGGATTAATGGTGAAAATTTCAAATCAATGAAATCAAACGGCCTGTTGTTTGGACCGTTTGTTGAAAGCCTGCCTAGCTGGTCGATTGTTGATAAATCCTTGCCAGTCAAAGAGGACTTTACCGAGCCAACAAATGGTTTGGAAGCACCTTGGGGTGTAGGCCAGTTAGTTTTCATCCACGATGAAAAGACGCTGGCAAACCCACCAGCCTCTTTCAACGAGATGCTGAGTCTGGCCAAAGCGTTTCCGGGAAAAATCACCTACCCGAAACCACCGGCTTTCCACGGTACCAGCTTCCTGAAAGCCGCATTGTTGGAACTGAGCATGGATACTGCCCCGCTCTACAAACCTGCAGATCAAGCTGATTTTAATGAAGTGACAGCGCCGCTTTGGAAGTATCTGGATGAATTACACGCCGTAGCTTGGCGTAAGGGGAAACAATTCCCGGCAGCCAGCGCGGAAACCATGCAGTTGTTGGATGATGGAGAGTTGCTGCTCGCCATCACATTTAACCCTAATGCCGCTGAAACGGCAGTGAAAAACGGTACACTTGCGCCTTCCGCTAAAGCCTTTGCTTTTGACAAGGGTGCGCTGTCCAACATTCACTTTATGGGTATCCCTTGGAACGCCAATGCGAAAGAAGGCGCTCTCGTCGCGGTCAACTTCCTGATGAGCGAAGAAGCGCAGGCTCGTAAAGCAAACAGTGATTACTGGGGTGACCCAGCGGTCGTGAAATTGTCTGACAGCAAGCCTCTTTTCAAGTCACAGCCTGAGCCACATCCAAGCTGGCAAGGTGCGCTCGAGCAAGAATGGCTCAAGCGCTATGGTCAATAATTAGAGTAAATTGTTGAAGCGATAAACGCTTCAAATGAAATGAGGTAAACATGTTACGCCTGCTGTATTTGATAACATTAGTCGTGTGCTGTTTACCTCTCCTTCCCGGACTTGGCGGCGTGTTACTCTCTGCCGTCAGCTATCTTCCCGTTCTTGGACTAAGTGAACCCAGCCTTGAAGGTTGGCGCTCAATGCAAGAGTGGCCCGGCACTCACAAAGCCATTCAGCTCACCCTGTTTACCGGTATTGCCGCCTCTTTCTTTGCCGTACTGTTTACGTTTCTTATCCTTCAATCCTGTTGGGGAACCCGTCTCTGGAAGCACATCGAACAGTGGCTTTCCCCTTTGCTGGCCATGCCTCACGTTGCCTTTGCGATTGGCTTTGCCCTTACCTTTGCCCCATCAGGCTGGTTATTCCGTTTTATCGCGCTGTTTACCGGACAAGAACAGCCCTACCACTGGTCGCTGGTTCAGGACAGTAGCGGTATTGGATTAATTCTGGCACTGGCTGTGAAGGAAACCCCTTTCCTTCTGCTGATGAGCCTTTCTGTACTTAAGCAAATGCAAGTAGACCGTTTGCTCGCGGCCTCACAAAGCCTCGGCTACAACCGCACCGCGGCTTGGTTGAAAGTGGTGTTTCCGCAATGGCTGCCGAAAATGCGCTTCCCGATTTATGCGGTGTTGGCTTACGGGTTATCCGTCGTTGATGTAGCGATGATTCTGGGCCCAACTTCGCCGACCACCTTTGCTGTATTGGTGTGGCAATGGTTTAACGACCCTGACTTGTCGATGTTGCCACGTGCAGCAGCGGGGGCGATTTCGTTATTCGTCCTCTGTTTCGGCACACTGCTTTTATATCGCCTGTTCGAATATGTACTGATTAACGTTTGGCAGAACTGGCAGTTCAGCGGCAGCAAAACCTACTCTCTGCCGGGGCGTCATCTATTTAAGTTCATCGCTCTTTTACCTTTTATGATGATTCCCCTGTTGCTGGTTTGGTCATTCGCCCTTCGCTGGCGCTTTCCAGATATCTGGCCGACACGTACGAGCACTCGGTTTTGGGAACAGGAATCTAGTCATCTGATTGAGCTGGCGACCAACAGCCTGATTCTTGGCCTGATATCCGCGACGGTTGCGTTGATATTTGCCGTTGGCTGTCTGGAGTATCGCGACAAGTACCATAAATCGCTGCCGCAGCTGGTGATTGCTGTGCCAATGCTGATCCCACAGTTATCGATTCTGTTCGGTATTCAGGTCGCGATATACATGTTACCGGGGCAATGGCACGTCCCTGCTACCATCTGGGCGCATATCCTGTTTGCCTTCCCTTATGTTTATCTCGCGTTGGATGGGCCTTGGAAATCGTTCGATCAGCGCCTAACACAAACCGCACGGAGCTTGGGACACAGTCCGTTTAAAGCCTGGTGGCAGGTGAAACTGCCTATTGTCATTCCTGCGATTTTACTGGCTTGGGCTGTTGGTCTCAGTGTCAGTTTCGCTCAGTATCTGCCCACCCAGCTTTTAGGAGCAGGACGTATCACCACATTAACCACCGAAGCGGTCAGTCTTGCCAGCGGTCAGGATAGACGTATCAGCGCCGTGTATGGTTTGATTCAAGCCTTTCTGCCGCTTGTTTTCTTTGCCCTTGCATTGGCTGCCAGCCGATTAGCTGACCCACGCCGCCGTCTGGCCCGACATGATGAATCCAGAGAGTCTGTGAATGAGTTTGTCCGTACAAAACCTGACTATAAAATCTAATCAAGCCACTTTGGTCACTGGCATGTCATTCCTCGTCGAAAATGGGGATGTACTATCTATCATGGGACCCAGTGGCTGTGGTAAATCCACCCTACTCAGCGCAGTTGCCGGACACCTTTCACCAGAGTTTGATTGCGAAGGCGATATTCTGGTCAATGGCCAAAACATCCAATTACTCCCTGCTGAAAAGCGGGCGGTAGGGATTCTGTTTCAAGATGACCTACTTTTCCCGCATCTCAATGTGTGGCAGAACCTTGCGTTTGGCTTGCCTGACACCATGAGCGCTGCCGAAAAAAAAGAACGTGCGCTGGCAACGTTACAAGAAATAGAACTCGCAGATATCGCTTTTAAAGCGCCAGACCAAATCTCCGGCGGTCAGCGTGCGCGCATCAGTTTAATGCGTACCCTGCTCTCTCACCCCAAAGTCATCTTGCTGGATGAGCCTTTTAGCAAGCTGGATAAGCCACTTCGAAAGTCATTCCGTGCATTTGTCTTTAAGCAAATCAAAAACCGCAACATCGCGGCTGTGATGGTGACGCATGATGAGGATGACGTCCCTGTGGAGAGTACCTTGCTGCATTGGCCAAATAAAGAAAGGGAAACGACCTCGAAAGTGGGTTTTATGAATTCGGAGCAGAACAATGCTTGATCGCTATTCCATCGCAGTTATCCGCTGGCCCTTAAAACAGGCCGCTAAGATCCCTGACAAAATCGGCCTCACTGCTAACCAAGTCACGGTGAGTGGCTTTCTGATTGGCTTGCTGGCGCTACCCGCGATCGCTTACGAGCATTATTGGCTTGGGTTACTGTTTATCGCCCTGAACCGCATTTTTGATGGATTGGACGGTGCCTTGGCTCGACGACAAGGGATTACTGATGCAGGTGGGTTTCTGGATATCACGCTGGATTTCCTGTTCTATTCGATGATCCCGTTTGCTTTTGCTTTGGCAAATCCCGAACAAAACGCAGTTGCTGCGACATTTCTGGTGTTTTCCTTTATGGGAACAGGCTCGAGCTTCCTCGCGTTTGCCATCATGGCGAGTAAACGAAATATCGAAAACCCGGTTTATCAAAGTAAATCTCTTTATTACATTGGCGGTTTAACAGAAGGAACTGAAACCATTGCGTGCTTTGTGCTGTTTTGCTTGTTCCCGGGTTACTTTGCAGAAATTGCCTGGACGTTCGGTGCTCTATGCTGGATAACCACAGCCACACGTATTTGGGCGGGATATCAAACACTGAAAGAGAATCCACCTCAGGATAACGCGGGATGATCACTCCCGCGCCAGATTATTAATGGCAAATGCCAGTACATCGATATCAACTTGACCGAAGAATCGATAACGACCAGAGTCAAAAACCCACGCAGGGCTGCCCGGGATTTTTTCTTCCTCGGCATGCTTGATGTCACCGTAGACATCTGCCAAGGCTTTCCCCGTCAAAAAGTGCTCCATGATGTCTGGCGTCGCAAGGTGACACTCCTCAAGCACATCTTTTAACACACCGTAGTGGCTGATATCCCTTGCATCGCGGAAAAACGCCTCACGGAGTGCATGTTCGAGTTCAACCGCAACCTCATTACCGGCAACAAACTGCACCGCTTTCAACGCTTGATGCGGCATCAATGAACTCGATGGACGGACTTTTCTCCATAAGTCAGGGTGAACGTCCAAGCCATCAAATTTCGCCATTAACCTTTCGGTGATTTCGGCATATTTCATGTACCCGCGTTCTCCTACACCAATAGAATTCATCCGTTCGGGGACATTGGCATACAAGGCCAAATAATGATGCTGCCACTGCACATGGGAGTTATCCCAAAGATGCATGATTTTGTCGTTGTAATGCTGGCCAACCCAACCCCAAAAACAAAGCAAATCACTGTAGAAGTTAACCTGTACTGTCATGGAAAACTGATCCTTGTCACTGTGAAATGTTAAAGAACGCGTCTAAGCAATTGATTCAGAGCTTGGTTATCCCCACCTAACGTCAGCCTTTCAATTGCAGCGTATTTTCTCAGGTAGATCTCAGGAGCCAGATCCCACTGGGTTCTGCGGGACACCCTTTCTTTGAGCAAGCCTTTTGTTGTTTCCAAATGGCCTTGCTCAACTTCAGCGTTGATCAGGTATTGATGCAGAATATCTTGTTGGGCATGGCTTCCACCCAGCTTCGCCATATCGTATCGAATTGGCGTTATCAAATTTGCAGCGTGGGCAAAATTGCCATCTTCAAAGGCTTCAATACCCGTAACCAGCTTTTGGGAAAGCTCATTTTCAGTGGGGTAACGCAGAGCATTTGGGTTACCTAGCTTTCCCTTCAATGACGAGATTGCCTCTTTTTCACCCGCGCGATGGAGCACCATGGCGGAGTGAAGTTCAGTAAACAGGTAGATATAGTCTCCATAAGCATCCCGCACACCTTCGTAGAGCCGCTGCCAACGCTCACCAACCTCAATACCCAAAAACTCCAAACGCTTGAGTAATGAAGCGCCGTTTTGAACACTCAAGTAGAAATTGGAAGGTTCAGGGTAAATATGGTGGTCAAGAAGGGAGAACACTTCATCAATATTGCCCTGCTCAAGGTGGAATAGCGCAAGGTGCCACCAGAGATGGCCGACAAACGCGTTATGGGTAGGTAACTGTTCTCTGCGTGACTCTATCCAGTCTATGCCCTCATCAGTGCGTGCATTCATTTCCAGCACATGAGCGAGAGAGTGGACAGCCCATACATCTGCAGGGTTTAGCTCAACTGCTCTACGGGCATAATCTTCAGCCAGTTGGTACTCCCCAACCTCTTCAAGCGCAAAGCTGAAAGCACCGATAAAATAACCGTAGCCTGAAATATCTTCTCCCCAGTGAGGTGCGATTTTCGCGGCAGTATCAACCAATCGTTGTCTTTCACCAAACCAGAAAAGGTTACCTGTAGACTGTCGAAAAGCGACCAGATCCAGCGGCCACTCATTCAAAATACCTGCCCAGACTTCCAGAGCAGCTTTGATATCCCCCCGCTGATAAGCTTCTAGTGCAGAAATATGTTGTTGCTCTCGGCTATTGGTTTGTTTGACGAGGGAACGAATGGAAGTCAACACATCAGAAATACCAGCCAATGATGAATAGCGCCCTTCACTCGCAATGCTATAGCCCTTCAAGACGTGGGCCATCACAAATTCTGGGTGTGCTTCCAGGATGGAATCTATTTTTTCCATGGCATTTGGGCGATAGTCAAAAATCCATTCCAATGCAGCTTCAAACTTTTTAACGCCAGCGTCATCTGTGCCTGTATATACCAATCCTCTGCTGTCTGTGCCCATCGTTTTTGTTCTCCCTAGTCATCGTTTAAGTGAGACTAGCGAGCCCAATGAAGGGTGACAAACTAGGATAATTTGCCTGCAGGGAAACGATTTGTTTGTGTCACTAAGCAAGGATGACAAACAAAAACGCCCGGAATTTCTCCCAGGCGTTTGATTTCAAATCTTGATTTAGAAAGATTGCGTAACGAGTTTGCTCTCTTCAATCATGGCGTTAATGACATCCTGACCGGAAGCATCACTATCCAATCCGAAGGCGTGAACCATGTCTTCAATCGATGTTGATGCAAAGACCACTTGCTGATCCACCGTGTCACCGTCGGAAGCGACTGAAAGCACGGCTTCCCCATCGTCGTTTTCTTCCAGCGCAACGAGGTAGCTGCCTAGGTCTTCATCACTGATATCACCCAGTACATCGGAGAAATCAAGCACATCAAGCTCTGGTTCGTAATCCATGATGGTATCCACGGTTCCGACAGAGGCATCGCTTTGCAGGAACACAAACGTATCGGATCCTTCGCCACCATACATGTCATCCGAGCCTGCTCCGCCTGCGATCAGATCGTTGCCTAAGCCGCCATCAAGAACATCATTACCTGCATACCCATAAATCTCATTGGTTTCATCACCACCATTGAGGTTGTCATTCAGCTCGGAACCTTCGATGACTTCCATCAGATCTCCAAGCGAAATATCAACGTTTTCACCAGCATTGATATCCAAAGACATGTCCGCCGTATCGCCGAAGTCGTTTTCCAGCTTCAGTTCAAAGTGTTCGATCTCTTCGCCCAGTGAAGCATCAGATGCCAGTTGGTAAACGTATTCACCTTCTGCATGGCGGTCATCATCCGAGCCGTAAATGGTGAGCTCGCCGCGTTCAGTTTGAATCACCAATGTGCCATCTGGAATTTCGTAGACTGCCCCATCAATCTCGACCGTCTTCATATTCCAATTGCCGGAAGTGTCGGCTTCTGCCAGCAAGTTGCCAGTCACGAGGAAGTTACCGGCAGACTGCTCCACGATACCTTCCTGACTGAAGGTTGGCGCTCCGTCATTGTTGAGTAGTGCTGAGAAGTCCTCTTCACTGACAAATTCAAAGTTATCTTCGGAGAGATTTTGCAACAGTGTATCTTCGAGTGTCAGGGTTTTGCTGCCCATGGTAATAACCACATCGACGCCGACCTGCGCCATCGCAAGCGCGCCGAATGACAGCACATTGGTTGAACGCGAAATCACCACTTTGTCGTCACGAGCGCTGAAGTCTATAACAGCATCATTACCTTTGCCGTCGTAAGCGACGGTATTGTTGCCGCTTCCAAGCTCCAGGCTATTCTCGCCACCGCCGCCGTAGACGATATCGCTGCCGCTACTACCTGAGAGCGTATCGTTACCCCAACCGCCAAGCATGATGTCATCATCACCGCCGCCGTTCAGGGTATCGTCGCCGCTGCCACCAACCAGCACATCGGCACCGGAGCCACCATAGAGGGTGTCATTACCATTATCACCCCAGACAATGTCGTCACCGTCGCTGCCATAGAGGGTGTCGTTACCTAATCCACCTTTGACGAAGTCATTTCCTTCACCACCGTATGCCAGGTCGTCGCCATCTCCACCTTGGATGTTGTCATTACCATCATCCCCCCAGATGGAGTCGTTGCCGTCACCACCTGAGAGGGAGTCATTACCGATACCACTTTTCAGGATGTCATTGCCGTCGCCGCCGTTGAGGACGTCATTGCCCTCAGCGCCGTAAAGCTCGTCGTTACCATCCCCACCATTGAGGACATCGTCGCCCGTGCCAGCTTGCAGGATATCTGAACCATCGCCGCCGTTTAAGGTGTCATCACCCTCATCGCCATACATGACGTCATTGCCCATGCCACCGTTCAGCGTATCGTTGCCGTCTTCCCCCGTGAGAATGTCAGCACCAAGACCGCCGTTCAGGACATCATTACCAATGCCGCCCCGCAACGTATCTTCACCTTCGCCGCCATTGAGCACATCATCACCGATGTCGCCTTTGACATAGTCGCTTCCATTACCACCATTGACGATATCATTGCCATCACCGCCGTATAGCTTGTCAGCGCCGGAGCCACCGTTTAGAACATCCGCCCCCGCACCACCGTAAAGGGAGTCTTCACCATTACCACCGTTGAGCACATCATCGCCCGACCCGCCGTAGGCAAGGTCGTCGCCATTTCCCGCATGTAACCTATCGTCACCGCTGTCACCGCGAAGCGTGTCAGCGCCTAATCCACCATAGAGCTTGTCGTTGTCAGAACCGCCATAAAGCGTATCTGCGCCCCTGCCACCGTATAAAGTGTCTTCACCAGAGTCGCCTTTCAGTACATCGCTTCCTCTACCGCCTTTGAGCGTATCGTTGTCTTTGCCGCCATTGAGCTCGTCATTGCCTCTGCCGCCGTGCAGTAAATCTGCGCCATCGCCACCATGTAAGACGTCACGACCTCTACCGCCGTTTAGGCTGTCATCACCCAAACCACCATTGAGTACATCGGCACCTCTTCCGCCAAGCAGAGAATCGTCACCAGCCCCGCCATCGAGAGTGTCAGCGCCGATACCGCCATTTAAGGAGTCATTACCTTCACCGCCGTTTAACGTATCATTCCCTCTACCGCCAAATAGGGTATCTTCACCGTCCCCACCATCTAAAACGTCAGCACCTCTGCCACCTTTCAGAACGTCGTTTCCATCTCCACCGCTGAGCGTGTCTTGTCCTCGACCGCCGAACAAGGTGTCTTCACCAACACCTCCCTCTAGAACGTCATCACCTCTGCCGCCTTTAAGCACATCATCTCCGGTGCCACCGTCCAAAATATCAGCACCGTTACCGCCGTGGAGTATGTCGTCACCAGACTCACCATACAGTTCGTCTTTTCCGTTACCGCCATAGAGAGTGTCGGCATTACCTGTAAAGGTGACGGTTTCTCCGTCAACCTCAACCGTTTCATAGACTTGAACCAGAGAGATATTGTCGATCAGCGCGCCAATTCCATCTGATTGGCCTTCGCCTGAGAATGCGATCTTGATATTTTCCGTGCCTTCGGGGACTAAGAAAAAACTGCTGAAGGATTCGTAGGCTTCATTAGACTGGTCATTGTCAAAGTGCTGATGATAGAGAACCTCGCCATCTTGGTCGGTGACTGTCACTGAGAATGGGCTGGTTGTCGTGTTGCCACCTTTGTACCGGTTAGCGTGATCAAAGCTCACTTCAAACGCAGAATCTGACTGTGCTGCCAGCGCCGACACATCCAACTGCTGAAAGACAGTGACGTTAGACCGTGTATCCAACTCCATTACCGTATTAGTCACATCATTTGCAGGGCCGCCACCAAAGCCACCCTGCTGGAGTTCAACTTTTACACCGCCCTCGCTTTCCCAACCTGGAACCTCTTCGTCATCAACCAGATTCCACATTCTTCTGGCATCGTCACCGTACGATTCGAATCCACCATTCAGAATTAGGTTTGGCCCACGTGTTGCTCCATCACCGTCATCGCCATAGAGCACATCAGCGCCTTGATTGCCGCGCAACACATCGTTGCCCATGCCGCCTTTTAATTCATCACTGCCCCTGCCACCTGAGAGCGTGTCGTCCCCAGCGTCACCTTTCACATAGTCATTGCCACGGCCACCATTCACGACGTCGTCACCGTCTCCGCCGAACAGACGGTCTGCGCCGCGGTTCCCGTTTAGTACATCATCTCCGCTGGCACCATACAGCTCATCTGCACCTCTGCCACCGAAAAGTTGATCATCGCCACTGCCGCCTTGCAGCAAGTCTGCGCCTTGGTTACCGTGCAAGACGTCGTTGCCGTCTCCGCCCCAAATGGAATCGTTGCCTCGGCCGCCAGAAAGCTCATCATCTCCAGTACCGCCTTGGATGACATCAGCCCCGCGCCCACCGTCGATAACATCATTGCCGCTGCCGCCGTTTAGAATGTCATCACCATTTCCTCCGAAAATGGTGTCATTGCCTTCTTCACCAAACACCGTATCGTTACCACTGCCTGCATGGATGGTGTCGTTGTCGGTCTGCTCTATCGTTGTTGTTTGCGTAACGCCTATATTGAAAGTGACATCGTCGTAGTCTTTGTCACCAAGACTCCAAATGTCTTCCCAGCCAGACGTTTCCCCGTCAAACGTCTCGTGATCCGCTCCGTCATCGTTCAATGACGCATCAGAAACAAAGACCTCTACAGTGACACCATCTTGCGATACGGTGGGCCTTGAAGACGAAAAGTCCAGTTCAACGCTTCCTACATCAAAACCTCGGCTATAACCGTTGGGGATGAGGAACATACCGATGGTAGCGGCGTTAGAAGGGGTCGCAATGTCTAGAACTGTATCTTCTGCTGCTTTGGCATTATCTATGACGACTTCGGCTGAAAGCACTAAGCCATTTTCGTCCATGATGTAGTAGCCGAGACTGTTTCTAAATCCCGCTGAGGATTGAATATCTGAAAGGGTTATCCGGATGGAGCTATCAGGCTGGACATCGAACAATGTACTGTCCGGCGCGCCGTTTAGCGTGGTCTGATGTGTCGTTGTTTCTCCAGTAGTATCTGAGGTCCCGTTGCCAAAAATGACATCATCACCGCTTCCTGCACTGATATGATCATCGCCTAAACCACCGACTATATTGTCGATGCCAGACGTACCGCTTATCGTATCGTTGTCGACAGTGCCAACAATGTTATTTTCAGCCATAGTTTCGCCTCAGTATGTCTTTACTACCACTGGGTAAAAACTAGAAGCGAAAGTCGGATGACTCAAATATGAAAAATGCCTCTCATTTTAAGAACTCCGCCCTAATGAGAGAGCTATAAGTAACAAGAGGCATATTGCTCTGTTTTTTCTGTGTTTTTTTCAAACAACGAAAGCAGCCTTATTTAACAAAACGTTATGCGCTAAAAACCTTTTTATTTTTGGAATGAAGACGGCGCTTATTTTCTATACAAATTTTCGCAAACACTATACATATTTGGTTAAAAAGCATGAGGTAAGAGTGAACAACTAAATATCGCGAATTTTGTTTAGCGTGTGGTCAATTCTTATCTCCATTTCATCCTTGGGAATAGATGAGGCCAACATCTTCCGAGTGGCATTAATATCTAGTAAATTCAGAGCCATCCAAGACGCAAGATACTCTGCGGCCAGACATCCTCCGGCAGTGGCGATGTTGCTTGTAGAGGAAAATGATGAAGAGGAGAAAGAAAGCCCGGTAGCACTCACCAGAGATTCTGTCTTTAAATCTGTCGAAATAGAAACATCGCTTCCAATTATTCCCTTAGCAATAAGCAGTAAAACACCTGAGCATTGTGCACCTATATATTGGCGATCGGGGTCAAGTTGAAATGATGAAATAAAGGTCGAATTTTCAGCGTATTGATTAGAAAGCTTGCTGCTCCCAAATATCACACCGTCATATTCCTCTAGCCTTTCTAACGTTGGATTAGCCTGAATACGCAAACCATTCATTGAAACGACATTTGAATGCGTTGAAACAATCTCCGCAACCAAACCAAGATTGTTAAGTCGATTCAGCATTGTAAAAGCGATCATCGAATCCATTTCGTTAAAGCCATCCAAAGTGACGATAGCAACTTTTTTCAAAATGGCTTCCTCTTCATTAAAAAGTCCACAATAGATTTAGTACCCCAAAGGCCTAAGATGGAAAGCCAACTAAGCCCATTGTTTACGAATACTATTTAACCTTGGACAACAAAAAGGCCGCTTTTGATGGCGGCCTTTGATTTCAGTCGGAGTCGGCTTATTTGCCCATTTTCGATTGAATGTAGTTTTGCAGACCAATCATATTGATCAAGCGAAGTTGCTTCTCCAGCCAGTACATATGGTCTGACTCAGTATCATCAAGAAGCTTCAACAGGATTTCGCGAGTCTGGTAATCCTGCTTTTCTTCACACAGCGCAATCACGGTACGCAGCTCTGCAGCCACCATGTACTCGTATTTCAGATCGTTTCGCATCATCTCTTCGACGTCAGCACCGATCAGCAATTTTTCACGCGTTTGAACGTCAGGCGTTCCTTCAAGGAAAAGGATGCGGTTGATCAGAATAGATGCGTGTTCACGCTCATCTTCAGATTCATGATTGATGCGCTCATACAGCTCATCCATACCCCAATCTTCGTACATGCGCGCGTGAACGAAGTATTGATCCATCGCAGACAGTTCATTTGTCAGCAAGCGGTTCAGACCATCAATGATTTCTTGATTACCTTTCATGCTTATTTCTCCATTTTCGCTTGCAGGTAGTTTTGCAGACCGGTCAGGCCAATCAGTTCAAGTTGAGATTCAATCCAGTCCAGATGCTCTTCTTCATCTTCAAGGATGTCGTTCAGCAACTCGCGGGTGACGTAGTCCTGCTTCTCTTCACAGATGGCAATTGCTTCTTTCAACTGAATCAACTGCTCTTCCAACATCACTTTGTCGCATTCGATCATTTCCTGAACTTCCTCGCCAATGCGAAGACGTTCCAGATGCTGTAGGTTTGGTAAGCCTTCCAAAAACAGAATACGCTCGATAAGCTTATCGGCGTGTTTCATGTCCTGAATGGACTTTTTGTATTCGGCTTTATTGAGCGCTTCAAAACCCCAATTGCCCAGCATTCTTGCATGGAGGAAGTACTGGTTAATTGCGGTGAGCTCGGAGGTGAGAATCTTATTCAGCTCAACGACAACGTCTTGATGACCTTTCATCGTGATGATCCTTTTATAACGCTGGTAATCCCAAAAGATGTGCCACATCCTAAGTGAAATTGAATTCAACAACAACCAGAAAAAGTCTTAATTTTCATGATATTAGTCAATGATAACCATTCCCATTTTTATTCACCTTTAGGTTACCGATTCGTAATAATCCTTATACATTACATGGCTTTAACTGCAAGTGTTTGGAAAGGCGGGTCTTATTCGGTTTAAGCCTGTAAAGACAGTTTGTCTTTCCTTTGATATCCCTCCAAAATGCCGGGGGTTCCCCTTCCGTTTGTACTTAGAGAAAAATCATGAAATCCGACATGTATTCAAAATTTGCCCCGCAATATGACGAAGCAGTTCAAGGCAATATCTACAACGCGCTGTTTGAACGCCCCAACCTGCAAGCCATGCTTGAGCGCATTGAAGGGAAAACAGTGTTGGATTTAGGCTGTGGATCTGGCGTTTATGCGGATTTCTTCTTGAGTGAAGGTGCTGCATCTGTCACCTGTCTCGACTTCTCTGCTGAAATGATCGACATCGTGAAGAACAAGTTTGGTCAGCGTGTTTCGGCGTATGTTCAGGACCTATCAGAAGGCTTACCCAAAGAAGCTGATGGGCAATATGATGTTATCGTGTGTCCGTTGGTCATTCATTACCTGAAAGACCTCACCGCTCTATTCAGCGACGTTTATCGCGTGCTAAAGCCTAGCGGATACATGGTGTTTTCGACCCATCACCCGTTTGCTGACTTCGAGTGTTCAACAACGGGCAACTACTTTGATACCGAGCTAGTGCAAGAAGAATGGAACACGGTCGGTACACCGGTTCAGGTGACGTTTTACCGCAGACCGCTGGTGGAGATTTCCATTGCAATCACCAGTGCGGGGCTATCTATCACCCAGATTTCGGAAGGACAGGTTTCAGAAGCCATCAAACAAGCCTGTCAGCAAACCTACGAGCGCTTAAGCAAGAACCCTAATTTCATTTTCATCAAGTGTCAGAAATAGGCTTATACCTAACGGCTTTGAACAACCTCCACAGCCGTTTTCCCTCCGGATACTGATTCTCGAAACACCGACAACATTCAGGTGACGATATAGGCTTAATAGGCATCAAAACGGGCCACCTAGAATAGAAAAATGGGCTTTCCGACGACCAAACTACTCTAAGCTTTACTACCGTCTCATGTTCAATCCAAATTCAGCCACTTACCTACTTTAGAGTGGTGGGTAATAACAATCAGACATGGATTAAATGTCGACCAAACGTTGTAACTAAGAAGGAGTTTTTATGGCGTCTTATTTGGCTAGATTCAAAAGCGCTATCACATCTTGGTGGAAACCCTTAACAGGCCTTATCGCTATCTTACTACTTGCCGGTTGTGGTGCCACTTCAGCATCCCGGGGTAATACCGCTGAAGTCGATACTGCCCTTTCAAACATTCCGATTTATGCAGTGATTAAAGAGCAAGATCCCGCGGTATACAACCGTCTGGTCGATGTCGTTGCCAGCTTAAACACTGACAAATCCAACTATGGCGAACTGGTTCAGGCAACAGCGACTGAGCTGTATGCATTCGTCGAACCCCGACTGTCTCACGCATCTGACGACTCAATTATTGAGTACATGACAATTCAGGTAGAAAAAATGGATATATTGAAAGCACTAGGTGGTGGCCAGTGCTATCAGTTTCTTGCTCTCGATCCAAACGGCCCTGTCGTTGACATCAGTGCGTTTCCACGAGACCTGATCGAGCGTGATATGGACACCCTCGAAGAGATCATCGTTACCTCCACCACCAAGCAACCTATCCCTTCCATGGAAAGCGTGGTGCCGAATATTGAACGCGTGTTTTATGTTTTGGGGGCAAAATATGGTGATGGAATAGATATGCTGGATAACATGGCGCTGGCCTCCCAAAACAAGGAAGTTTACTGCGACATCATCATCGATCTTTATGATGAGATTCTGACACTTCCTAAGGACGAAGCCGTCGCGACATTGCGCTGGATGTTGGCAGAAGAATAATCGATGACTTGAGGTATTGGGTTACTGGCTCAATACCTCAACTTTCCCATTTAACTAATCGCCAAAACTCCCCACCACCACGCTGACCACATGCTCAATCTTTTCATCCAGATCTTGCCCTTCTGGAATTGGCTGCATGTCGAATACCTGAGGCCAAACAAACATGCCGTTAAACAGGCTTGAGTATGTCTGAGTCAGCAGTTCCAGTTTGATGGCTTTGATTTTCCCAGCCTTCTGCGCTTCATCAAACCAATGGTTCAGCGATTTATTGTTGTAGATTTTTGAAATGATTTGGCTAGCCATATCTGGCTGACGCAAGAACTCCATCAAGATGGTTCGGGTGAAAGGAATCCCATACGTGCCATAAAGGTTTTCAACCTCATTTCGCGTAACCATAGTGAGTTGCTCACTCAGGCTTTTGTCGGCGTCAAATTCGTATCTTAGGCTTTCATCAATCGAAGACTGAATGATGGTCAGCACAGATTCAAACAGCACTTCCTTGCTTTCAAAATGACGGTAAAGCGTGCGCTTTGATACTTCTGCTGTTGTGCAGACGCGGTCCATATTCGCAGCAGCAAATCCATGCTGGATAAACTCTTCTTTGGCTGCAGTAATGATCGCCAGGCGCTTTTGCTCTGAGCGTGTCATGGGCTCTCTCCTTTTCTCAACGCGACAAATCTACCAAGTTGGAATCAAAAAGTACACTTTTGAGTTTACCTCAATACAAAACACGCTTAAGATAAACTCCAGAGTTTACTTTTGGTTTTAACACCAACCCCAAAATTGTCTGATCAGACCGGCTTTGCAGGCCGGTCTCTTTGTGGAGTGGAACTACATGGTCGTCAACACGTTCGGCAAACCGTCATTCAAGCGCGGCGCGATTGCTACTTTGATCATCTCTTCTTTTCTTCTGTCAGGTTGTGGCGAGAAAGCGGTTGAACAAGTCACTGCGCCAGTCATCCAGCCAGCCCTGACGGAAATCGTCAATACACAACAAGCCGCTGATCTCAGCTTTAACGGAGTGGTGCGCGCCGCTGAACGCGCAGACATGGCCTTCCGCATTGGTGGCCGGCTGACCAACATCTTCGTCAATGAAGGTGATGAAGTGAAAAAAGGCCAATTGCTGGCAACGCTGGATTCTCGCGATGCCAAAACAGCCTTGGAATCGGCAGAGCTTGAATTGAGAAACACCACACTGGAATACGAGCGTGCACAAGCTATTTATAAGAAAAGCCAGGCGATCTCCAAAGCCGATTTAGATGCGATTACCACGCGCTTTGATCTCACAAAGAACCGTGTTTCTGAAGCCAAACGCCAGCTGGAATACACCGAACTTCACGCACCGTTTGATGGCATTGTTGGCCGCAAAATGATGGATAACCACATTCAGGTTCAAGCCAATGAACCTGTGCTGACCGTGCATGACCTCAACGATTTGGAAGTGGTGATTAACATTCCTCATCAAGTCATGTTGTCTGGTAGTAACCGCACTAAAGCCATCGCAGAGATTTCTTCGATTCCGGGACAAGCGTTCCCGCTGACACTGCGCACTTTTGCTACACAGGCAGATTCAGTCTCCCAGACCTATGCCGTCGTACTCGGGCTTGAGCAGGTGAATGGCTTCCGCGTTTTGCCGGGCATGGCCGTGAAAGTCATACCAGACACTAATGCTATTACTGACGAAAACACCCTTATCACCCTGCCGCTGACCGCCGTGGTGCCTGATAACCAAGGCAAGCAGTTCGTCTGGGTAGTCGGTCACGAAAACAAAGCTGAAAAACGTTATGTAGACATAGGCGCGCTGGTCAAAGACCGCATTGTCGTGAAACAGAACTTGGCCCTTGGCGAACGCGTCATCATCGCGGGCGTTTCCAGCGTGAGAGAAGGCATGGAAGTGCGCCCTTACACTGACGAACGTACTGGAGCATAACAATGGATATCGCACGTTATACCATTGCCAAACGCACCAGTGTTTGGGTGCTGATTGCCCTCACCCTGATTGGTGGCTACATCAGCTACCTCAAACTCGGTCGTTTTGAAGATCCGGAATTTGTCATCCGTCAGGCGGTGATTGTCACTCCGTACTCCGGTGCAACAGCACAGGAAGTTTCTGACGAAGTGACCGATGTTATCGAAGGCGCGGTGCAATCGCTCCAGGAACTCAAAGAGGTGAAATCCGTCTCCATGCAAGGCATGTCTGAGGTGACGGTTGAAATCAAACTCGAGTTCGCGAAAAGCAGTGCTGACCTCCAGCAGGTATGGGACAAACTACGCCGCAAGGTATCAGACGCCCAAAGACAGTTGCCTCCAGGCGCTGGCCCATCAATTGTTAACGACGATTTTGCGGATGTGTACGCCCTGTTCTTTGCCGTGACCGGAGAAGGATTCAGCGATAAGCAGCTGCAGGATTATGTCGATACCCTTCGCCGTGAAATCGTGCTGGTACCGGGTGTGGCAAAAACCGCGACCTTGGCGGAGCAGCAGGAAACCATCTTTGTTGAGATCTCCAGCGAACGTCTCGCGGAATTTGGCGTGTCTGCAGAAAAAGTCTTCCAGGTGCTGCAAAAGCAAAATCTGGTGACGGTTGCGGGCAGCATCGAAACCCTAGCGATGCGTATTCCGGTGATCCCAAGTTCCAGCATTGATTCCGTTGCCGACCTGAAAAACCTGCAAGTTGCGGTTGGGGAAAACAACACCGTGCTGCGTCTGGGTGATATCGCCAACATCGTGCGAGGCTACAAAGAGCCTTCCACCATGCTGATGCGATACAACGGCGAGCGTGCGATTGGCTTTGGTATCTCGAATGTCACCGGCGGTAACGTCGTGGATATGGGTGACGCAGTCAAAGCGCGTCTGGCAGAGCTAGAAAGCCAGCGTCCGCTCGGCATGGAGCTGAATGTTATCTCCATGCAGTCTGATTCGGTGCGTGATTCTGTCGCTAACTTTATCGACAACCTGATTGCCGCGGTTGCCATCGTATTTGTGGTGCTGTTGCTGTTTATGGGCGTCCGTTCCGGTGTGATTATCGGCTTTGTCCTACTGCTAACTGTCGCAGGCACGCTCTGCATCATGCTGATTGAAGATATCGCCATGCAGCGTATTTCGCTGGGTGCGCTGATCATCGCGCTTGGCATGTTGGTGGATAACGCCATCGTGGTAACAGACGGTATTTTGGTGCGATTGCAGCAAGAACCGGATGCAGACCGAAAGGCTGTGGTTTCAGACGTGGTGAACGCCACAAAATGGCCTCTGCTTGGCGGTACTGTCGTCGGTATCTGTGCATTCAGTGCGATTGGTTTGTCGCCATCAGACATGGGCGAATACGCGGGCTCCCTGTTTTGGGTGATCCTGTATTCCATGTTCCTGAGCTGGGTGTTTGCCGTTACCGTCACACCAATGCTGTGCCATGACTTCCTCAAAGTGCTGCCAGCAAAAGCCGATCAGAAACCGGGTCGTATGGTGACAGGTTACAAAGCTTTGCTGACCTGGGTGCTGAAACGCCGCATCATCAGTTGTGCCCTGCTGTTCGGTACAATGGCTGCTGCGATTTGGGGCGTGCAATTTGTTCCACCGGGCTTTATGCCGGAATCTCAACGTCCTCAGTTCGTGGTTGATGTTTACTTACCGCAAGGCTCAGACATCAAGCGCACTGAAGCCGTGGTCGCAGACATCGAGAAAGACGTGAAAGCCAAAGAAGGCATTACCAATATCTCCAGCTTCATTGGCGGTGGTGGCCTTCGCTTTATGCTGACCTACGCACCGGAAGCCCGTAACCCAAGCTATGGTCAATTGCTGATTGATATCGACGACTACACCAAAATCGCCCCACTTCTCGGCGAACTGCAAAGCGAACTGGATGCGAAATACCCTGATGCTTCTATCAAGGTGTGGAAGTTTATGCTTGGCCGTGGCGGCGGTAAGAAAATCGAAGCTGGCTTTAAAGGCCCTGACAGCGCGGTGCTGCGTCAACTGGCAGAACAGGCAAAAGCCATCATGTGGGCCGACGATAACCTGATTGCGGTGCAAGACGATTGGCGTCAGCAAGTGCCTGTACTTCGCCCTGTTTATTCTTCCGAAGAAGCGCAGCGTTTCGGCCTGACTACGCAGGAAATTAACCAGGCGATTGCCCAAACCCTGACGGGGCGTAACGTGGGTGTTTATCGCGAAGGCGATGATTTGATCCCGATTGTAGTGCGCGCGCCTGAAAGCGAACGCAACCACCAGCGTGCGATTGAAAACACTGAGGTATTCAGCCCTGCAACAGGCACCTTTATTCCGGTAAGCCAGTTGGTGGATTCAGTCGACGTGGTGTATCAGGATGCGATTCTTCGCCGAATCAACCGCGTACCAACCATTCTGGTTCAGGCTGACCCTGCACCGGGCGTGCTGACTGCCGATGCGTTCAACGATGTCCGTAACAAGATTGAAGCCATTGACCTGCCTGCGGGCTACGAGCTCAAGTGGTACGGGGAATACAAAGCCTCGAAAGACGCCAACGAAGGTCTGGTAATTTCTGCGCCTTACGGTTTTGCGGCGATGATTCTGGCCGTTGTCTTTATGTTCAACGCCCTGCGCCAACCACTGGTGATTTGGCTGACTGCCCCACTGGCAGTGGTAGGTGTGACGGTCGGATTGATTGTGTTCCAAACTCCGTTTGAGTTTATGGCGATCCTCGGCTTCCTGAGCTTGATTGGTATGATGGTGAAAAACGCCATTGTTCTGGTTGATCAGGCAGACGTGGAAATCCGCGATGGTAAAGCGCCCTACTTTGCGATTATCGACGCCGCCCTCAGCCGCGCCCGTCCGGTATTGCTGGGCGCATTCACCACCATTTTGGGTGTTGCTCCGCTCTTGATTGACCCCTTCTTCAAGAGCATGGCAGTGACCATTATGTTTGGTCTACTGTTCGCAACCATCCTGACATTGGTAGTGATACCGCTGTTCTATGCGATTTTCTTTAGGGTGAAGGTGGAAGCTGCTTAAAGCAGGCTGAAAGGAAATGCAAAGGGAGCCGAGTGGCTCCCTTATTGTATTGGTGGCGCGTTATGCAGATCAGTACCCATTCAGAGTTTCCCACTCTGATACAAACAGAACAATTGGTGCGATTAAAACAAACAAAGCTTGAAAGATCATAACATGGACTAATAGTGAGAATAAAATCTCAACGACTATTGATGCCCATATAGACAAGCGGTTAAAGGCGCTGGATGCCGTCACTTTGACTATAGCTGGGTCACTACTAATGAATGGTTTATGGTTACGACGATAGAACTTTGCAGACATCGAACCAGCAAAAGCAACCATACCTGCTGAAACAACAGGAATTACCAAATAGAAAAAATTTGGGAATGCGTTAGAAATAGAAAAGATAATCACGATGAAAAGAATCAGCCAAAACAGTATCAAGCCAAAAGAAACATCAATAAGGTTATGAAACTTTCTCGCTAAAAATCTAGGTAAATAATCCATCATAAACCTACTGCCAAATTAGGTGTGGCGTTACAATTACGGGAGCTCACCAAACAGCCCAAAACTACTTTGATCCTTTTTGTATTCACAGCACTTTGAAAAGCTGCAACAGTGACAAAGCATCCACGCTTTTTGCTTTGTTAGCTGCTGGCTAGCACTTTTCCGTAACTTTCAGAAACCTTGTTTAGATAAATCTCTACTTCCTTGCACATATAACCTTCAAATATTGGCTCTAGATACACAGGAGATAGTTTCACATTTAATATGCTAGAAGAGTAATAAGATAGGGGCCAGATTCTGTACACGCCGTGGCGCCCATAAATATCTCTTTTCGCTTCTTTTGTTCTAGCAACAACCTCTCGCCAATCACTTCTTGCTAGGTCTTTAGTGGTTAGTTCAGCTCTATAGGCTTCAAACAGTAAAACCAATTCAGGAAATATTTTACTGGCAAAGTAGTAAATTTCTTCTTCATTGGCTTGAAAGTCGAGATTTATGGAATCATCAAACGCCGATTCATCTCCTAGATAATCTTCCTTTCTTAATGAATAGCATGCTTCGCCACTAAACTTACCTTTGCGCCCTAGCTTGCAAACAGCCACTAACTCCCCTGTGGCTGTATTGGGCGAACCAGAAAATTCAGCAGCCCAAGGTTCAGGTAGATTTCCAAAGAATTTCTTTATCTTTCCGTGAACCAAAGCAAGATCATCATCTAAGCTAGGAATTCGACGGCAATTGAAACTTAACTTGATACGTTTACTCATCAATTTACCTAAGGCAGCTAACGCCTACAACATAGACAAACCGGAGCGGAGGTTTGTCCTGCTGACTGTACTTGTTAGGCGATGTACTCACTACTGCTTTGAAGCTAACCATATTTCCTCAAACTGCTCTCTAGTAAGTTCAATTCCATCGAGATTCTCTTTTGAATACTCAATATCTTCTTCTCTAACTTCAGGTTGATCGGTGAACATGTAACATTCATCTTTTTCCTCAAGGAGAGTTGACCACTTCAAATCTCCATCAATCTCCACTATCTGACGGGTAATTTCTCCATTGATGACTTCTGAATAGTAGAACCCATCAGATTCTTCTCCTTCCCAGATGCATCTAAAGTATTTCGAACTCATATTCCTTGCAGCCTAACGCCGCCAGCAAGGGCCGAAAAACCAGAGCCAAGCGGCGATTTTTTGGTCCTTCTGGCTGACTTTGTTAACTCTTACTTCCAGAGTTGCCACCATTTTTTAGTTTCCTGACTCTCTGGAAGTTCATTATTACCTATGTAAGCTTTATCTGCTTGAGGGTCAAAAACGATAAGTTCATGTTGTTCGAGCAAGCTCCAGACGAAATTACCTACCTCAGGTGCACGGCTAAAAACCATGCTCACGATTATGTGACCTTCACTTTTATCGAAGCCGCATGACCAAGGACTATCATCCACTTCATCATCGGAGAGAGTATCAATGCATGGATATTCATTTTCTAAGGCCGAGATGAATGACTTAAGCGCCTCTGACTGCGGCCATGAGGGAGCTGCCCCTTTGCAGCTACTTAGATAAGCAGCCCTAACTTCCGCCGTTGTGGCACCTTCTTTTATGGAAAAGAAGCCTAAATCATGGCTCATACTCGAATTCCTTTTCCTTTATGGGAGTTAACGCTGTTATTACGGGCACTTGCCCGCACTAAACCTGACCAACCCTGTGTATTAACGTTCTTCCTGAGCGCTTTGAGATTGGCAAGGTGTCCCGTTCATGACCTTGTTATAGCAAGCGAAGTCAAGGACTATCCATTTCTCCATTCAGATAGCGCTTCAGCAACTTTAAATTTATTCCCAAAATCAGCCACTTTCCGAGGCATAAAATAGTCTGGTTTATAACGGATACTATTAGCAAGTTGGTAGATATATGATCTGCCCATTGATTTGTAGCTTGATATTTCAGAATCAGTTAATTGAATCTCAACAGTAAACACGCCGATAGTTCCACAAACTACCGACAAATACATATCATTTGCGTTCGAGAAAAGAAGCCATGACATGTTCTCTTCATCTAGGACTACCACTAATCCTCCACTGTCAAAAATCACATTGCCAATGAAAGTAACGCAAGGGGAATGACAATCACAGAGAAGTGCAAAATATTGAACCACTTATCACGGTTCTGAACGCGCTTGAACCCAACCACCGCCAGTAATGCATCTACCACAGGCATTTTGTATCGCGTGATCAATAAAACAATCTGCAACACAATGCCTGAGATAAAGATATATTTCGCTGCCACACCATAAGGCGTCGCCCACATCGCATTCAGGCTTTCAACTACACCCTGCTCTACCGCCATATCACTTTCTTCCCTGTTTGTTTGGTCGATTATCATTGGGCATCCTGCCCTGCTGCGCCTGGCACAGCTCACTTTTGATTGTCAAAAAATACTCATCAGACTATAGCGCGGATGTAAAGCGGGATGGGTGTCAGTTTTGTGGAAAAAGCAAAGATAGATAGACGGTTAAAGCGCTCTGCGCTCGAAGCCATCATGACTTTAGGTAGTCGGCTTCTTCTCACTTTTGTTGATAACTCCGTTTCTTCTGAAAGGTCATTGAACAAGCTGGAAAGAAAACCATCTCCGTCACCAATCCCGATAAAAGTAGACTTATCAGTCTGAACACGTATGATCTCGGGTAATGTTTAATAGAAACAAACTAAATGTTTGTTTATAAAAGATTTAATTATGGTCAGAGAAGCAACACTTACTCCATACAGTAGATGGGCCAAGCCTTTGGTGTCAGAAGTGGCCGAAGTGATCAACCTACTAAAAGACAACGGCTATGATTCCAATCAATTGGTTAGCGTAACAGGGATCCAGCAAAAGAATATCAATGCGTGGACGGCGCGTTATAAGAACGAACCTGACAACGTTTCAACAATTCCTTACCCATGCTGGTGCTTCTTATGCGCGCTCGCTGGCAAGCCCAATATCCAAAGCAATGGTGAAGTGGTTGAAGTTAACGTAAGAAGGGTACTTTCTTATTTTAAACCGACGGCTTTCAGGCCTAATGACAAGTTTGTGTGCCCCACCAGTGGGCAGTTCAGCAATTTGATTGATAACGACAATTACGAAGCGCTGACTACCGAAAAGCTGTCAGAGGTGTTTAATTGGAATGCCAATAACTTTGCTCGCGGCATTGCAAACGGTTCATTGCCGTTTCTGAACTGGAGCCTGATCGTGATGAGCTTGGGCATCGATATTCAAAAGATGATCCTAAAAGAGCTGCAAGGTCCAGTGTCCCTCGACGAATGTGATTGAGCCTTGGCCAACGATTCAATCACCGCAAAAACAAAAAGGCGCTATCAAACCCTTGTTTGATAGCGCCTTTTTCTTCAGAACATCATAAGCCACGCAGTCACACTTGGCTTAACGCCAGGTTTCGCGCTTAGTCGATGTCGCAATCCGTACAGTTTTGCAGCGCGACTTCATGTTCAAACGCGGCTTTATCACTGCCGTCAGCAAGAAGCTCTGCGATTTCATCCTCAACTGCTTGCTCATCTTCCGCTTTAACTTGATTCGCGAGTTCTTCTTCCGAGTAGCCAAAGAAGTTCAGCAGCAAGTAATCACGCGCTTCTTCTTTTGTGCAAGTCACGTTCACTGAAAGATCAGGTTCAACCTTGCCTTGCGCAATAATCGCTGCGATTTGGGCGACAACATCGTCTTTCATCGCTGAAGTTAACCAACCAAGATCAGTACTCACTGTGGTGTTTTTGCAGTTAAAACAAGGCAGTTGGTGAAAGTAATATTGAAAATCAGTCATGGTCATTTTTCTTCCCGTGTTTTGTCGCGAGATTATGAGCGTTTTCTGGCAAAATACTAGCTGTATACCCCAATTAATAAGGCCAACCCAATGTCTAATGTCGTTCAGTTCTCTAAGTTTGGTGGTAATAAGAAGGCTAAAAATTCCCCATCAGCCAATTCACCTAGTCCGAAGGAATTGAGGGAACAAGCGGCATTGAAACAAGAGAATCAATGCTACTTCTGCGGCACACGTAAAGAACCCAAAGACTTGCACTGGCTTAATCAGGTTGGCTTTAAGCCGAAGACCCATGTTGTCTGTGGTACCTGCAGCTCTGAGGCAAAATCGCATTCAATGGATGAACTGCGGATCATCCTTGCGCTGAAGGCAATGGACTTCAGAACCATTAAAATGAAGCAGTACCTTGAGTTAAGGGAAAAAGGCGTTCGCATAGACGGTGTCAGTGAATACAAGTTTCACTTTGAAACGCTTGAGTGACAATGACCATAAGCAAAAGGGAGCCAACCGGCTCCCTTCCTATTCCAAGACCAACCGATCCTACCGCTGCAACACCCTTTCTATCTCATTCAGGCTCGACGGATCATCAATCGTTGAAGGCACCACATATTGCTCGCCATCGGCGATTTGGCGCATGGTTCTGCGCAGGATTTTACCGGAACGTGTTTTTGGCAATCTGTCGACAACCAAGGCCAGCTTGAAGCAAGCCACTGCGCCTATTTCTTCCCGTACTTTGGCGACAAGCTCTCCAGCCAATTGGTCTGAAGCTATGTCGACGCCGTCTTTCAGCACCACAAAGCCGACGGGGAGCTGCCCTTTAAGCTCGTCGTGAATACCGATGACCGCGCATTCAGCCACAGCAGGGTGTGCACCGACAATCTCTTCCATTTCTCCGGTTGAGAGGCGGTGCCCGGCGACGTTTATCACATCATCGATGCGGCCCATGATAAAGAGATAGCCCTCTTCATCTAAGTAACCGCCATCACCAGATACATAGTAGCCGGGGAATTGGCTAAGGTAGCCCGTCTCGAAGCGGTCGTGATTGCGCCATACCGTCGGCAAACAGCTCGGCGGCAACGGACGTTTTAGAGCCACATAACCTTGCTGGTTGGCTTTAAGGCTATTACCCAGTGCATCGAGTATTTCGACTTGATAGCCAGGTGTTGGCTTGGTCGATGAACCGGCTTTCACTGGCATCACTTCAATACCCATTGGATCACAAGCAATCGCCCAGCCTGTCTCGGTTTGCCACCAATGGTCAATCACGGGTTTTTCGGTTTTTTCGACGACCCAATCGTAGGTCGGAGGGTCGAGCCTTTCACCTGCCATAAAGATGGATTTCAGCGAACTTAAATCGTACTCATTGACGTAGTTACCTTCCGGGTCTTCTTTCTTGATGGCGCGAAAAGCGGTCGGTGCGGAGAAAAGAACATTCACCGCATAGTCTTGGCATACCCGCCAAAAGGCACCTGGGTCCGGTGTTCGAACCGGCTTGCCTTCGAACAAGATAGTTGTGCAGCCATGGATAAGCGGCGCATAGACAATGTAGGAATGCCCCACTACCCAGCCGACATCAGACGCTGCCCAGAACACGCCTTCTTGCGGCATGTCGTACACAGCTTTCATGGAGTATTTCATGGCGACTGCATGGCCACCGTTGTCACGTACCACCCCTTTGGGTTTGCCCGTGGTACCTGAGGTATAAAGGATATAAAGCGGATCGGTGGCAAGCACAGGAACGCAGTCATGGGGCTGCGCCGCTTCATAGGCGGTTTGCCAATCCACATCGCGTTCTTGGTCTAACGTTGCAGCACTCTCTGGACGTTGTAACACCACCACTTTTTCAGGCTTCCAGCGACTGTCCATGATGGCTTTATCGACCAGTGGTTTATAGGGAATCACTTTGCTGACTTCGTTACCGCAAGAGGCCGTCATCAGCACTTTTGGCTCTGCATCTTCAATGCGAACCGCCAGTTCGTTAGGTGCAAATCCACCAAAGACGACAGAGTGAATCGCGCCCAGTCTTGCACAAGCCAGCATCGCCATGGCGGCTTCCGGCACCATCGGCATGTAAATTACCACGCGGTCGCCTTTCTCAACGCCCATTCCGGCTAGCATACCCGCGATTTTTGCCACTTGGTCGCGCAGTTCAAAGTAGCTGTAAGCTTGTCTTTTCGCTGTGACTGGGGAGTCGTAGATCAGCGCGGTTTTGTCGCCGCGCCCGCTTTCGCAATGGTAATCCAATGCCAGCCAGGCGGTGTTCATCACACCATCCGGGAACCAACGCTCAATGCCATTTTCATCGTTGGCCAGAATGGTTTTCGGCTTCTCAAACCAGTCCAATTGTTCTGCTTGCTCACGCCAGAAGGCCTCTGGTTCGGTTTGCGCTTTCAAGTATTCCTGTTGATAGCCAGACATATTGATTCCTCCAAAATGTCTTTCTGAACGCGTTAGCTTTCGCCGCGCTCGTTCGCTTCTAAAACGCTGGAAGGCACATGAACGCGTCCCTCCATCAAAATGCGGGCACTGCGGCTCATGATTGCCTTTTCAACCCACCAGCCTTCGGTCTTGAGATGTGCCTTCGCGCCGACTTTTAAAGTGCCGGAAGGATGACCAAACACCACGTTTTCCCTTTCTCCACCACCAGCCGCTAAGTTGACGATAGTGCCCGGCACACATGCGGCGGCGGCGATGGCCACGGCTGCTGTTCCCATCATGGCGTGGTGTAATTTGCCCATCGACAAGGCTCGGACGAGCACATCGATTTCGGCTGCTTCCACCTTTTTCCCGCTGGAACTCAGGTAGCTTTTAGGCGGGGAAACGAATGCAATCTTCGGTGTGTGCTGGCGGGTTTGGGCATCTTCCACGGTTTGGTTTAAACCCATTTGAATGGCGCCATAAGCGCGGATTTTTTCAAACCGATCCAGTGCTTCTGCATCATTATTGATGTCGTCTTGAAGCTCTGTGCCTTCATAGCCAAGCTCTGACGCATCAAGGAAGATGGTCGGGATGCCCGCATTGATAAATGAAGCGCGGAACGAGCCGATATCCGGCACTTCCAGCGTATCGATAAGGTTGCCTGTCGGGAGCAGAGAACCCGGCGCACCCGCAGGGTGAAGAAACTCGACCGGCACTTCGGCGGCGGGAAAGGTCACGCCGTCGAGTTCGAAATCGCCAGACTCTTCTACTTCCCCGTCGCGCATTGGCACGTCAACTACCAAGGTTTTACCGATATTGGCTTGCCAGATACGCACAGAGATAACGCCGTTGTCGACCATGCGCTCTTTGGCAATCAATCCCGCGTACACTGCAAAAGGCCCAACCGCTGCTGAAAGGTTGCCGCAGTTGCCGCTCCAATCGACGAAGGGTTTATCAATTGCGACCTGACCAAACAGGTAATCAACATCGTGGTCGTCGCGAGTGCTTTTAGACACAATCACGGTTTTGCTGGTGCTGGACGTCGCGCCGCCCATGCCGTCAATCTGCTTGCTATACGGATCAGGGCTGCCAATCACCCGCATCAGAATGGCATCTCGCACCGCGCCCGGCGATTGCGCTTCAACAGGCAAATCTGTCAGCCTGAAGAAGACGCCTTTACTGGTGCCACCTCGCATGTAGGTGGCAGGAATTTTCAAATTCTTACTCATGCTCACCAACTACTGCGCCAGGAAATCTTGCGCGAAGCGTTGAAGTACGCCACCGGCTTGATAGACCTTTACTTCATCTTCGGTATCAAGACGGCAGGTCACTGCAACATCAAGCTTTTCACCGCTGGCGCGGGTGATGACCAAAGCCAAATCTGCGCCGGGTTTGATCTCCCCCACCACGTCATATAACTCAGTACCATCGATTCCCAATGTGTTACGGTTAACACCCGCTTTAAACTGCAACGGCAGCACGCCCATACCAACCAAATTGGTGCGGTGAATACGCTCGAAGCCTTCTGCGGCAATAGCTTCAACACCCGCCAGACGAACGCCTTTCGCCGCCCAGTCACGTGATGAGCCCTGCCCGTAATCTGCGCCAGCGATGATGATGAGCGGTTGTTTACGTTCCATGTAGGTTTCAATCGCTTCCCACATGCGGGTGACGTTACCTTCCGGCTCGACACGCGCTAGCGAACCTTGTACCACTTCGCCGTTTTCCTTCACCATTTCGTTGAGCAGTTTCGGGTTGGCAAAAGTCGCACGTTGCGCAGTCAGGTGATCGCCTCGGTGCGTCGCGTAGGAGTTAAAGTCGACAGGCTCTAAGCCCATTTTCGCCAGATATTCGCCCGCTGCGCTCGAAGGTAAAATGGCATTGGAAGGCGATAAATGATCTGTCGTAATGTTGTCGCCCAACACCGCCAGTGGACGCATGCCTTTCAACGTGCGCTCACCTGCCAATGCGCCTTCCCAATATGGCGGTCTGCGAATGTAGGTACTCCTTGGACACCAGTCGTAAAGCGGGTCGCTCAGGCTTGCGCTCTCGTCTTGCTGGAACATTTCGACGTAAATACGTTGGAATTGTTCTGGCTTGACGGACTTGCCCACCACCTCGTCGATTTCGGCATCAGTCGGCCACAAATCGTTAAGGTAAATCGACTTGCCGTTAGCATCCGTGCCCAACGCATCACGTTCGATGTCAAAGCGCATGGTGCCGGCAATGGCATAAGCCACAACCAGCGGCGGCGAAGCCAAAAACGCTTGTTTGGCGTGGGGATGGATGCGTCCATCAAAGTTTCGGTTGCCCGAAAGTACCGCTGTTGCGTACAAATCGCGCTCGATAATTTCCTGTTCGATAACCGGATCCAAGGCACCGCTCATGCCGTTACAGGTGGTACAGGCATAAGCCACTATGCCGAAGCCCAACTGTTCCAGTTCAGACAGCAATCCCGCTTCTTCCAGATATAGCTTCGCCACTTTCGAACCTGGCGCAAAGGAGGTTTTCACCCAAGGTTGTCGAACCAAGCCAAGTTCATTCGCTTTTTTCGCGACCAGACCAGCGGCAACCACATTGCGTGGGTTACTGGTATTGGTGCAGGAAGTAATAGCAGCGATGATGACCGCACCATCCGGCATGCTGCCTTTTGAGTCGGCTGGCGCCTGTGCAGACGCAATGCCGCGCTCAGCAAGTTCACTCGTCGGCAAACGGCGATGCGGGTTTGAAGGGCCTGCCATGTTGCGCGTCACATTGGAAAGGTCGAACTCCAACACACGCTCATATTGGGCACTTTCAAGATCGTCCGCCCATAAGCCAACGGTTTTGGCATAGGTTTCCACCAAGGCGACTTGTTCAGGCTCGCGCCCTGTAAGTTTGAGGTAATTGATGGTCTGTTCATCGATATAGAACATTGCAGCGGTTGCACCGTATTCTGGCGTCATGTTAGAGATGGTCGCCCTATCACCAATGGTCAGTGCACGTGCGCCTTCGCCAAAGAATTCCAGATAGCTCGACACCACGCGTTCATTGCGCAGAAACTCAGTGAGTGCCAACACGATGTCTGTGGCAGTAATGCCTTCCTGACGCTGACCTACCAATTTCACACCAACGATGTCCGGCAAGCGCATCATTGAAGGTCGACCAAGCATCACGGTTTCGGCTTCAAGGCCACCGACACCAATCGCTATCACGCCCAATGCATCAACATGTGGAGTGTGACTGTCTGTACCGACACAAGTATCGGGGAAAGCGACACCCTGTTGGCTTTGGATCACCGGCGACATCTTTTCCAAATTGATTTGGTGCATGATGCCGTTGCCCGCTGGGATCACGCTGACGTTTTTAAAGGCGGTTTTACACCACTCAATAAAGTGGAAGCGATCTTCATTGCGACGCTCTTCGATTGCGCGGTTCTTTTCAAACGCATCCGGTTCGAAACCCGCATGTTCGACGGCCAGTGAATGGTCAACAATCAGTTGGGTTTCCACCACGGGATTAACGCGTGAAGGGTCGCCGCCCTGCTCGGCAATGGCATCGCGCAGGCCTGCCAAATCCACTAATGCGGTTTGGCCTAAGATGTCGTGACACACTACGCGGGCGGGATACCAAGGGAAATCAAGTTCCTTTTTTCCTTCAACAATCTGGCTCAAACAGGCTTTTAAATCCGCTAGATTGCAGCGACGCACCAGTTGCTCAGCCAATACACGCGAGGTGTAAGGCAAAGTGTCGTAAGCGTCCGGCTTGATGTCATTAACGGCTGCGCGAACGTCGAAATAATCGAGTCCGGTTTGCGCGAGCGGCATTCGGTATTGGGTATTGTTTTGCGTCATCGTCTGTTCCCTATTTCCGCCCATCAACGCTGCTCAATCGGCAACCAATCACAGGATTCTGGCCCGGTGTAATCGGCGCTCGGACGAATGATGCGGTTGTTTTCGCGCTGCTCAAATACGTGTGCCGCCCAGCCGGTTAAACGGCTCATCACAAAAATCGGTGTAAACAATTTGGTGGGAATATCCATAAAGTGATAGGCAGAAGCGTGGAAGAAATCGGCATTACAGAACAAGCCTTTCTCGCGCTTCATGACGGCTTCAACACGTTCTGATACGGCATAAAGGTGGGTATCGCCGACCGCTTCAGAAAGTTCTTCTGACCAGCGTTTGATCAGCGCATTGCGCGGGTCACTTTCACGGTAAATTGCGTGACCGAAGCCCATGATTTTGTCTTTGTTTTCCAGCATGCGCAGAATGTTTTGTTCAGCTTCATCGGGCGTTTGCCAGTTTTCAATCATCTCCATGGCCGCCTCGTTTGCCCCGCCATGCAGAGGGCCACGCAAGGTACCGATGGCCGCCGTAATACAGGAGTGCAGGTCAGACAGCGTTGACGCACACACGCGCGCCGCAAAGGTGGAGGCATTGAACTCATGCTCAGCATAGAGGATTAGCGAACAATGCATCACTTGCTTGTGGAGATTGCTCGGCGCTTTGTCCGTCAGCATTTTCAGGAAGTAACCGCCAGTGCAATCTTCACTGGTGTCTTCGGTATCAATACGCACACCGTCATGACTGAAGCGATACCAGTAACAAATGATGGCGGGGAAAAGTGCCAGCATGCACTCGGTGGCGTTCAACTGTTCAGAGAAATCCTGCTCTTGCTCTAGATTACCCAGAACCGAACAGCCAGTGCGCATCACATCCATGGGGTGCGCTGAAGCGGGAATGAGTTCCAAGGCCTGTTTCAGCTCTGTCGGCAAACCACGCAGACTCACCAGACGCGTTTTGTAATCGTCGAGTTCTTTTTGATTGGGCAGATGACCACGCAATAACAGATGCGCGACTTCTTCAAACTGCGCGTTGTTCGCCAGATCGGTAATGTCATAGCCACGGTAAGTCAGCCCTGTGCCTGATTTTCCAACAGTACACAGCGCTGTTGTACCTGCACTTTGACCACGTAGCCCTGCTCCACTTAGCTCTTTGTTTGGCATGTTGAACTCCTTTTCAGTTCGCGGTTGCCCTCTGTCGGGGCGTTATTGACGAACGGTTTCACGTATTGGATTTAGTTTTTGTATTCAAGCGTGAGTCTCAGCAAGCGCTTGTTAACGGGTGTTCTTTTCAATCATCACGATTTGTCTTGTGCGAACAGATCGTCCAGTTTGTTTTCGTAGTCGTGATAGTTGAGGTAATCGTAGAGCTCGGCGCGGGTTTGCATTGAATCGACCAATGCCTCTTGGTTGCCCTCTTCGAGCAGGTGGCGATAGACGTTTTCCGCCGCTTTGTTCATTGCCCTGAACGCACTCAGCGGGTAAAGCACCATGTCGACATCAACTGCGGCAAGTTCATCACAGGCATACAATGGGGTTTGTCCGAACTCAGTGATGTTGGCGAGGATAGGCACAGGTTTTCCAATCGCACTGCGCAGCGCACTGGAAAACTGCTGATACTGCTCAAGCTTGTTCATCGCTTCCGGGAAGATCATGTCGGCACCTGCTTCTATGCAGGCAATTGCTCGCTCGATGGCGCTATCCATGCCTTCCACGGCCAGCGCATCGGTGCGCGCCATGATCACAAACTGGTCATCGGTTCGGGCATCGACGGCGGCTTTTACGCGGTCGACCATTTCCTGCTGGCTAACTATCGCTTTGTTCGGACGGTGGCCACAGCGTTTTTGTGCCACCTGATCTTCCATGTGCACCGCCGCTGCGCCTGCTTTCTCCATCGCTTTGATAGTGCGAGCGATATTGAATGCGCCGCCGAATCCAGTATCGATATCTACCAGCAAGGGCAAATCACAGGCGTTAGTGATGCGTTCGACATCGACCATCACATCATTCAGCGTGGTGATGCCTAGATCAGGCAGACCGTAACTTGCGTTGGCGATACCACCACCAGAAAGGTAAATAGCTTGGTGGCCAAGGCGTTGTGCCATCATGGCGCAGTAAGGATTGATGGTGCCGACAATTTGCAGCGGGTTGTTCTGCTCAACGGCTTGTCGGAATTTGGCTCCAGGGGAGAGTGTCATAGTCAGGTCCTTCTAATCTTTTAAGATTTGTTGTTCGATTGCCTTTCGGCTGCCCGCGATATGGCGACGCATTGCCAGCTCAGCTAACTCCTCGTCACGATTACGGATCGCGTGCAAAATAAACTTGTGCTCTTCTAACGCATGGTTGGGTCTGGATTGAGTCTTGGGTGATTGGTAGCGGTACATGCGAAGCAGGTGATACAGCTCGCCACACAGCAAATTGATCAGCTTTTGATTGCGGCTCGCCATGATCACCCGATAGTGGAAATCAAAGTCTCCGTATTGATGGAAGTAAGATGCGCCCTCGACCTCATCGATATGTCTGGAGTGCTTGGTTAGCAAATCTTCAATGCCCTGAAGCTCATCCTGTTTGATGTTTCTGGCTGCCAGTCGCGCCGCCATGCCTTCCAACGCTTCACGCACTGCATACAACTCAACGAGCTTCTCTGGCGTTAAGGTAATGACACGCGCCCCTACATGGGGAATACGCTCAATCAGCCCCAACCCTTCCAGGCGCATAATGGCTTCGCGCAGCGGCCCACGGCTGCATTCATAGCGGCGGGCGAGCTCTGGTTCAGAGATTTTACTGCCCGACGCGATTTCGCCGGAGACGATGGCCTCAACCAACAAGGCTGTAAGGTTTTCCGACTTGGTGTTTTCTTTAGATGTGGGACTCACGCTTTCCAGCGTCGCGTTTAATGCGTTGTTTTCGCTCATTGTGTTCCTTGTCCAATGGCTGTGTTGACGGTGTTTGTCGTGATATCCACCAGCGCTTTCATGAGCATTTATGGAGGAAATTGAGACATCGATACAACCTCAACATTGTCTACAATTTAATCTTATGGACATAATTTAGACACTGAAAAGAGATAAGATCAAGAATATTGTCGACAATTAAGACCAAGGTATAAGGTCATCAATAAGGAAGTTAAAGAAGCGTTAAGAAGTGATAGATTTGTGGGACTGGCAAATGAGAGACACAGTCTTGATAGCATGGCTATTGAGTATTCACGCATAAATAGCGTAGATTTTAAGTAACCCCTTCGCAGTCGAGATGAAGAAGAAAAATGGCTAACATCATGGAGCAATTAGCGTTTTCCCTTTCTCTCGTTGCACCGATCTTTTTCATTATTTCACTTGGCTATATCTTCAAAAGACTAAAGTGGACCAACGCCAACTTTAACGATGTTGCTTCACGGCTGGTGTTCAATGTTGCCCTGCCAGCAATGCTATTTTTAAGTATTGCCACGGCTGACCATAACTTCTCGCAAGCGACAGAATTTCTGGCTTTTTCCGTTGTCATGACGGTGATTTTTTTCCTGTTTTGTATCGCGTCCACCAAACTGGCTTTCAAGGGAAATCCAGATCACGGCGTACTAATACAAGGGAGTTTTCGAGCCAACACGGCCATCATAGGCATCGCTTACGTAGAAAATGCCTATGGCAGTCAAGGACTGGCCCTCGCGGCAATTTATGTGGCGGTGATTACCGTGGTATATAACATTCAAGCGGTGATCTGCTTGTCGCCGCGCTCGGCGGGTTCCAAGCTGCAGTCTACGAAAACCATATTTATCAATCTGGCCAAGAATCCGCTGATCATCGCGATTGCACTTGGCGTTGTTGTTTCACTACTGAATATCACTCTCCCACCCGTGATTGTCGACACGGGCAACTACCTTTCCCGAATCGCACTTCCACTCGCGCTCTTGTGTACGGGGGGCAGCTTGGATTTCCGGATGATGAGAGACGAGAAAAAGTCCACCTGGTTTGCAGCTTCTAACAAGCTCATGGTTGCACCTTTCGCCTTTACCTTGATTGGTTACCTGTATGGATTCAGAGGGCTGGAACTGGGGATTCTGTTCTTCATGAACGCCGCACCAGTGGCAGCCGCAAGCTATGCAATGACACAAGCCGCCGGAGCCAATACCACATTGAGCGCCAATATCATCGGGCTTACAACCCTGTTTTCCAGCGTGACGGTTTGTGTGGGGTCATTGGTGTTGAAGGTGTTGGGGTTGATCTAACTGACAAAGTAGTTAGATACGAAGGGGCGATTTGGTTAACTATTTTATTCATTCCCACTAATGCGGAGAGATATCAATTTCAATACGGTGCAGAGAGTTGAAGCTATCTATTTTTAAGTATTAGAGCTACAAATGATGACAGCTATGTTTTGCAGCAAAGCACTCTCGTCAAGAAACCTAAAGCACAATCAAAGCGTGGGAATTGAAAGTCCTGCTACGCGCCGCTCGCCTCAAAAATTGCTCTCTTCTCTCATAGGTCAATCTTCATTTGGGAACACTCGAACACTAGAAGCTGAAGCAAATACGGCAAGCAACAGCTATGTTAAACAGCCAATAGATACTCACGCCAATAACAGTATTGACACTTTAATGAGTGGAAAACTCTCTACGTATCCCCGTTATTTGTCAGGAAGTTGCTCATCTCTACCAGAATCCCTGCAATCTTCGATGGAACAGCATTTTCAGCATTCTTTTTCACATGTAAAAGTCCACGATGATTCAGCCGCGCATCTCGCCGCACAGACACTTAGTGCAAAAGCATTTACATATGGGAATCACATTGTTTTTGGCAATACTCAATACGCGCCAAACTCTTCGATTGGTCAATCTCTTATCGCACATGAATTGGCCCATGTGGTGCAACAAAATAAAGGTAGAAACATAATCATGCGCCAGGATATCCCTGAGATTCTGCGCTCCCGAACTAACGTTGAAACCATGACCACTGCAGAGTTGGAAACCCAAATTGACCTATTAATGGAGTGGTTGAACAGTCAGGAGAGTAACACTTCGGAACATGATCATCTGAGGGAGTATCTTGAGATGATGGAGTATGAAAGACAAAGCCGTCAGTTGAGTACCGAGCCTCCGGAACTGCCTCGAAATCCCTCATCACGTCCACGGAGACTACCCGCATCTGCCGCCACAACGCAAGTTGTCACACCTCAAATTGCCACTTTGACTCTCATAGGTGCCGGCAATAGTGGAAGTAACAATAATTTGCCAACACGCGCACCACTTACACCTCAAGATATGTTTCGGATTATTACCGAACAACGGGCTTGGCATTTCAGCCAAGGAGGTCGATTAGTTGAAGACCCTGCTGGTGTAGGCAGAGGTATAGGGCCTGCAACAACCGGTCGTCCTAGTCATCTTCCTCGAGATCATCGTCCCGCAGGTTCTACTGTTTTCGCCTCAATGCAATTAATAGATGCTCAAGGAAACCAAGTTGCACTTACTCACGGGGAGCACACACGCTATAGGGCACCACACGCAGAACAAACGGCTACTGCTGCGTTAAGACTTGCCATCCCTAGAGGAGCTGATATACGAGGCGGTCGATTATTAGTCGTACTTGATCAAGTTCCCTGTGGGGCGAATAGCGCTAACTGCATGCAAACACTTCGCACTACCGCTCGAGATTTAGGTGTCGGGTTAGAAGTGCTGTTACCCGAGAGACAAGCCCAAAGAGGCACTCGCAAAGTTCGTCCAAGAACCGCGGCGATGGGTTCCCAACGAACAGATATGCCGAGAGTCAGTCTGGTGAGATATGCACCACTTTATCGCGCCCCACCTCCAAGGCGCCAGCCTGCCCAAGATGGTACAACCGCCGCCATTGGAACACCTAATATGTCCGGCCTTAACGTTGGTGGGTCTTCTGCTCGTGGGGAAGCGATTGGCGCTGGAATTACCGTTGCCTTTATGGGGGTGAATTTCATTCTTAACGAAATCAACGATCACATTCAAAAACAACGCGTTGAAGACGCCTTGGATGGTATCAGGGAGTCACTGGAAAACTACCGACGAGAACACCGACAAATGGGAACACTTCTCGTATTTCGGTACACGCAACAACAGGCACCTCCAGACAGTTTGATTCAGCCAGGTGCCGTATTTAGGAGCCTAACTCCTTACCATGGAGCAACTGCTGATGAAGCAAGGTTAACGTGGCGAAATACACCCGAAATTTACGCCTCGCCTCAAGGAAGCCAGCAGACAACTCAAACGGTTTGGATACCTCCTATCCAACGAGCTTCGACACGAACGATTCGAACGCCTTTTGCAAGAGATGAATTAGCAACGTTTGCTGAAGGTCGTGCAGACATCCAGCATGTGGAATGGGGGGGCATTACTGGATTTGATGATGAATCAACTTACTCCCTAACGCTTGGTAATACCTCTCCTAGGTTTTACATTCTGAGAGTTCCTGACATCCTTCACTTCATGAATGGCTCGGAGCGCGTCGAAGTAGACATCCCAATCGCCTTCCGTTCGGCAGAGCAAGGAGGCGCTATTAGGGTTGTTCAACTCGACCCGTCAATTCCTGGCTATGATGTGACGGCCGCGCTCGTCTTCCCTGCCGATAATGCTACTGAACGTTTATTCTCTCAGGCACCCGCCACCAGAGATAACCTCAGACAGTTAAGAGGTTACACAAATATAAGAAAAGCCAGATGGGTAAGGCCAGAAAATATACGACTCATCAACGAAGACGATTAGAACACTGTCACTACATCATAGAAAGCCAGGGTTCATTTACCCAAGATTGAGAGCCCAATGTATTTAGGTGTAAACAAAAACCACCGCTCCAGATTACCGAAAAGAGTGGCTTTTACTATTTCGATCAATTCAACCTCTAGAGTGCACCCCGAAAATCAAACAACTCATAATGGGTGTTGTTCTTCGGCATGCCGAGTTGCTCTAGCCCTTCCTGCATTGTCTTTCTGACTTCAGGGTTGCCGCAGAAGTAGAGCGAAACATCGCCGATATCGCCATTGATATCTTCGGCAATTTTTTCTGGCGTTAGACGCCCTTGCTCTGAATAGACAATGTTTAGGTTTACCGTCGGCAAGCCTTCGACCAATTCACCAAGCTCTTTTGCAAATATGGCAGCTTCTTCGTTTTTAACCAGATAATAAAGCGTGACTGAAGGATGCTGTTTGCTTTGGCTATTGAGCGATTGTAACCAGGCGATAAACGGGGTGATGCCAATGCCTGAACCAATCCAGATTTGCTCTTTCGCTTTCATATCCAAGCGGAAGCGCCCGTATGGCATATCCAGTCGAATCATCTGGCCGTTTTCCAAATGCTCATAAAGCGTTTTGGTGTAATCACCCAATGGTGCAATCGAGAAACTTGGCTTCCCGCCGTGATCGCTGCTTGCGATAGTGTAAGGGTGCGGTTCGCTTTTGATGTTGTCGTTATGGAGGACTGAGACAAAGGCGAACTGCCCGGCTTCCCACTTCGGCTTGCCCTGCAAAGGCTTGGTATCAAAACTGACGATACCATTTTGCTTTTTCACGTTTTCAACTTTGGCGATGTAGTGCTTACTGGTGTCTTTGCCAAAGGCATAGTAATACCAAGCCCAAACACCAATAACTGCTGTCAGATTCATAGCGATTCCCGCTGGCGAGAACAACTGGAAAGGCCTGACGGCAAAAAGATAGTGGAAGACGGAGATAAAGAAAACCAACCCCATCAAGCGATGGCTCCACTTCCATAAGTGGTAAGGCAGCATGCGCATAAAGCTGATCACTACCAAGACCAGGAGCAGCCAAGTTGCCCATTCTCCGGTGTCGGAGCCAATCTCAATCAAACTGGTTTCTTCACGAGCGACTTCAGACTGCGGCACTAACCACCAATGCATGAAGATAGAAAATACCGACCAAATGCCCGCCCATCGGTGCGCTTTGTAAACCCTGTCCAAACCACCAAAGATAGATTCCAGAATTTCGATGCGCGTCGATAGCAGAAAAGCCAATGCCATTCCCACCAAGGCATTGGCAGCAAAAAAGGCTGCAATCCAGCGTTGAAGCGTTAATTCTTCCGGCAGCAAACTACCTATGCCGATAAAGCTAAGTAATACTGCGCCGGCAACTAAGATGTTTTTCCGGTTATCCAGTGCGAATTTCAATTTCAAAAGACTTGCCTGTCGTGTGTATAAAATTGGTTTGAATTAGAAAGGCTTCCTCTTGTGAAATATAGTGCTTCGAATGTCGAATTGTTGTGAAATCTAACTATCGAAACACTGTTTTAGTCGAATACGTACAGGAAAATATCAGTAAGTTTGGGTAAGAAGTCACAAATATTTTCGTTCAGACTGAGTACACTAAAATAATACATGCATATGAGATACATCTATGTTTGGAAAAATCTTCAAATGGAGCTTTATTCATGCCGCATTTCTCGGAGTAAACCTTATTGCCCTTTTGATCTTCACCTTAGGCTTCGGGTTTTCAGATAGCGTCCCGCACTTTTTAACTATCGTTGCAAAGGTTTGGGGCATGTTTATTGAAGTCTTGATGTTTCCGATGAGCCACTACATTGATTTTCTGGTTGAAAGCGTATGGAATGCCGAGCTGTTTTACATGCTCTCTTACGTTGTAAATAGCCTTTTGTGGGGTACAGCGATTACTCTGCTTGTCAGTGCGCTACGGAAAGCCAGACCATAGCATCAAAGACGCCTTCCCGATCAACGCAAATGTATTTTGGGGCAACTACTTATCCCAATAAGTTGTGCCTTCAAATCGGGCGACCAGGAAATCAATCAAGGTTCTGACTCGGCGTGATAAATGCCGTGTTTGCGGGTAAATCGCATAGGCGTTGAGCTCGCCAAAAGCATAGCCGGGAAGCACCACTTCTAGACGCCCTCCCCTGATGGCTTGATGGACAACAAACGTTGGCAGGTGGGCAATGCCCATCCCTTTTTCTGCCGCGGAAAGCAGAAACTCTCCGCTACTCCCCTTCAATACAGGCTTAATCTTCACTTTTTGCAGCTTACCTTCCGGAGTGTTTAGCCGCCAATGACTGACATCTTTGCTAAGGCTGTATACAAGCGCTTTGTGGTGACTAAGATCGGAAAGGGATTCAGGAGAGCCATGTGTTTGCAGGTATTCTGGGCTGGCACAAAGCACATGTCGAACTGTAGCAATTTTTCTGGCGAGCAACGTCGAGTCTGGCAAATCGGCAATACGAATAGCGAGATCGTAGCCTTCTTGAATCAAATCAACCTGTCGGTCGTTAAAGTCGAGTTCAAACTCAATTTGTGGGTGTTCTTGAAGAAAGTCGTTAATGGCTGGGCCGATATGTAGCACCCCGAATGTTGAGGGAACAGCAACCTTTAACGGCCCTTTCAGCACGCAATGTGCCTGAGAAGTCATTTCCTCCGCTTCACGCAAGTCTTCCAGAATACGAAGGCAATGCTTGTAGTATTCCGTACCTGTTTCGGTGGCATGCATGGTGCGTGTTGTGCGGTGGAAGAGTTGAACATTCAGGTGTTCTTCCAGCTCTTTTAAACGTCGGCTGACTGCAGATTTGGCAATGTTCATGCGGTCTGCTGCACCGCTGATACTGCCAATCTCAACCACCCGCACAAAGGTTTCCATATTGGTGAACTTGTCCATCGCCTCTCCAATTGTTCTCTTTGGGAGAACACTGAGTTACTTAAATTGCTGTTTTTTCTTTATCCAAGAATTTCTAGAGTGAACACAAATGGACGACAAGTAAAGGAAAGCAAGATGAAAATAACCAAAACAACAGTGGCAGTGCTTGCTGCGACTTCACTCTTGAGTCTCTCAACGCAAGCTAACGAGCCAGTATGGGATGCCAACAAGGTTCAGCTCGTCGCTGAAAAACTCGATGATGGGGTTTACGCCTATTACCCAACTGATGCCAAAGAGCTGGAAAAGAAAGGCCTACCTGTTGCCACCAGCGGCGGTTTCATTGTGGGTGAAGAAGGTGTGCTTGTGATTGACACTACCCTCAACGAACGTCTGAACAAACAGCTACAGGGAATGATTGCCGTTGAGACAAAGAAACCCATCATTTATGCGGTTAACACCAGCTTCCATGGGGACCACTCCTACGGAAACATGTACCTACCGGAAGAAACAAAAATCATCCAACATGAGGTGACTCAAAACTATATCGACAATCATTTTGAGGCAGATACACAGTGGATGATGCAAAGCTTCGGTAAAGGACGCGGCATCGAGGAAATCAAACCAACTGACGCCGATATTCTTGTAGGGAAAGATGGGAAAATAACCATCGACCTCGGTGGCAAAAATGTTGAGATCATGGATTTTGGATTCGCACAGACTGGTGGTGATTTGTTTGTTTGGGAACCGGAATCAAAAACCATGTACACGGGTAACCCAATCGTTACTGTGAAACCTTCCCTGCCTTGGCTTTTAGATGGTCACCTGCTGGAAACCCTGAGTTCACTTCAGAAAGTGAAAGACTTTCTCCCTGAAGATGCGACCGTAGTGCCAGGCCATGGTTCACCGATGACACCCGAAGATATTCAGTGGCATATTGATTATCTGGAAGCGATTAAAACCCAAGTACAGCAGGCGATTGATGATGGCTTGTCTCTTGGCGAGACGGTGAAGAAAGTGCAGTTGCCAGAGTTTACCGGTTACGCCCTTCGTGATTGGGTTCACCCAGGTCTGAACGTACCTGCAGCTTATCGCGATTTGTCTAAGCAGCAGTAACCTCCAGTACCCGTTCTAACGACAAACAGCCACCTTTCGGGTGGCTGTTTTGTTAGGCCTTTCCTAAACCATTGCGGCGCGACTCGAAGAATCAGCGCCAGTCTGCTTTGTCTGAATCATCAAGGGGTATCCTTTCGCCAGACGGTATATGGAGAAAGGAAAAGATAATGAGGGGAAAACTCGTCGCGATGGTATTGGGTACCTTGGTAGCCACTGGTTGCGTCAACAGGGATGAAATTTATGCCAACCCGCCTCAGGAGTTGATTGACGGCGTTGAGCAACTGATGCCTGCTGCAGCCAAGTTCACCCACGAAGCCGAGGCAGAAGCACTGGAGAAAGGTATTCCCTTAACACCTCAAGAGGTACTTATCGCGGAAAAGATGGGTGTAAAACATCCTGAAAAGGTCCGTGTTTATTATGTAGATAAACTGCCTGCACCAACCGACCCGGAGTTACTAGAAATCGCCAAACGCGTGGGTTACACCAACCCCAATATGGCAGGGTACACCTTTGGCTACGGCATTTGGATTCAAAACCGCTACAAATCCCAACGTGATCTGCTGCCTCACGAATTAGTGCACGTGATGCAATCAGAGAGAGCAGGACTCACCGCCCAAACCCGCGAGTACCTGATGCAGATGTTTGTTTATGGCTACTACAACGCGCCGATGGAAGTCGAAGCGCGAAAACTCACCTCTCACTATAACTAATCACGACAAAGGGCGCAGTTAAGCGCCCTTTCTTCATAAACACTTCCTCAAAACCAAAATCACCTTCGATCCATCGTCAGCAAGTTTCCACCTGACACGCCAAGTACAACCGCACACCCGCGGTTAAACCAGCGCGCCATTTTAGGCTTACTAAACCATTGGCGAAGATAAATACCGAAGAGCGCATACATAGAAATAGCAACCACTTCCAGCACCAAGAAAGTCAGACCTAGAATAAAGAACTGCTGATTGATGGGGGCGGACGGGTCAACGAACTGTGGCAGAAATGCAGTAAAAATAAGGATGGCCTTTGGATTACCCGCGGCGAGCGCAAACTCTTGTTGAAGCAGTGCTTTCACCTTTTTATCCGCTTCAATGTCATTAACCGGGCTCGACGTTGACCGCCAAAGTTGGAAAGCAATCCAGAACAGATACATGGCACCAACTAGCTTTATCGCCAGAAAGACCTTTTCTGATGCGTAGAGGATCACCGCCAATCCAGAGGCGGTTAGTGCAATCATTACCGCAAAGGCGGCGATTCGGCCAAAGCTGGCAACCAGCGCAGGCTGAAAGCCATAACAACGGGCATTATTCATCGCGAGCAGATTGTTTGGCCCCGGCGTCATGTTTAAAGCAAAGCAGGCGGGGATAAACAACAGAAAGGTGATCAGTTCCATTAGTGTGTCTTTCCGTTTTTTTGGTGTAATTTCACCCTATCTAGAAGCGCACTGAGCCGTCAACCATTCATAGAAATGATTGGCCACAGGGTGATCATCACAGGCGACGCTTCGATAGAGGTAGTATCCGCCACTTTCCGCCTGATTCACTGAATCGTCAGGCCAAGGCACCAGCTCACCACGCTCCAAGTAATCCTGCAGCAGGGAAACCCGCCCAACCATCGCTCCCTGCCCGTCCAAGACTGATTGCAACAGCAAAGCATACAAACTGGAGCGACGCGTTCGCGCTTGTATACCACTGAACTTGTCTTGCCAAAACCGCCAATCATCATGCCAATGCATGTCTTGGTAAAAGACGGGATCATCCTTCCCTACATAATTAGGCGCACTGACTGGCAACAGTGTCTCGCTCCACAGTTTTTGCCAGCGACGGCCAGGGTCATGAAGGAAATAACCCAGCGCAAGATCGGTTTCTTCCGGTTGACCGGAAACGGTCGACACAGCAGTGATTTCTAATTCATGCTCGGGGAAATCATGCTGATAATTTCCCAAACGCTTTTGCAACCAGAACTGAGCAATCGCATGCTGTGTCGCCAAGCGAACCGGCCTTAGCTTTCCATGCCGAATTCGTTCAACATTTTCCTCGAAACCTTTGAGCGCTTGCTTAACCAGCACTAAAAATTCTTTGCCTTTGGGAGTGAGTGAAACACCTTTTCCGTGCCTTGCGAACAAAGAGACAGCTAAATGACTTTCGAGCTTTTTGACCTGATACGCTACTGCAGATGCAGTCAGGAACAGCTCTTCGCCAGCTCTTGCAAAGCTTTCATGTTCAGCCGCAGCTTCAAAAGCCACCAGCGCATCTAAAGGGGGAAGTTGAGGAAAGCGAACAGAACGCATGCGTTAAGCCCAAAATTATTTTTGCCTTATACAAAAAATAATCCATTTGAGCGAAATGGTCTTCCGCGTTGAGATAGATACATCACGAAACAGAGCAAGGACGGCAAAAATGACATTTCATAAGAAGCCTTGGGTAGCAGAAAGCATCAATGATTACGCACAAGACACCGTAGCCAACATCGGCACCTTAAACGAATCAGGCATCATCGCAGCTATTTATGCGCTTTCCGATGAGAACCGGAACATCCACGAAAGAGAGTGCATCAACCTCAACCCGGCCACCAATATCATGAACCCAAAAGCGGAAGCGCTGTTGGCAACAGGTATTGGTACGCGCCCTTCTCTTGGCTATCCCGGCGACAAGTATGAAATGGGACTGGAAGCCATCGAGAAAATCGAGATCATCGCTGCGCAGTTGGCGTGTGATGTTTTCGATGCCAAATTTGCTGAAATCCGCGTCGCCTCTGGCGCAATGGCAAACCTTTACGCCTTTATGGCGACCGCACAACCGGGCGACACCATTCTCGTTCCGCCCGCTTCTATCGGTGGTCATGTTACTCACCACAATGCAGGTGCAGCGGGATTGTATGGGCTCAATATTGTCGAAATGAAAGCGGACGCCGAGCACTACACCGTCGACTTAGATGCGCTGAGAGAGCAAGCACACGCCCTCAAACCCAAATTGATCACCATTGGCGGAAGCCTGAACCTCTTGCCCCACCCTGTTTCAGACATACGAGCCATTGCCGATGAAGTGGGTGCCAAAGTGCTGTTCGATGCAGCGCACCAATGCGGGATCATTGCTGGTAAAAGCTGGCCAACCCCTCTGAATGAAGGCGCTCACCTGATCACTATGAGCACCTACAAAAGCTTGGGTGGGCCTCCAGGTGGGCTGATCGTGTCGAACGATACCGAACTGATGGAGCGCATCGATGCCATTGCCTTCCCGGGTTTAACCGCGAACTTTGATGCTGCTAAATCTGCCGCACTCGCAGTGTCGCTGCTGGACTGGAAGACGTTCGGCGCGGATTATTCGAATACCATGATTGAAGCCAATCAAGCGCTGGCTCGTGCATGCCAGGCTGAAGGACTGCCAGTTTTTCAAGTAACTGGCTCTAAAGGTCATACTCCATCTGAATCTCACCAGTTCGCCATTCAGGCAGCACCTTTCGGTGGCGGGCAAACCATGGCGAAGAAACTTCGCCAAGCCAATATCCTTACATGCGGAATTGGTCTGCCAATTGAAGCGGTAGAAGGCGACATGAACGGCCTTCGCTTTGGCACACCAGAGATTGTCAGAGCTGGTTTCACTGCGGAGCACATGCCTGAAGTGGCTAAGCATATTGCCGATTCATTGTTAGGCAGAAAGCCTGATGAGGAAATTGCTAAAGCGGTCTCCGCATTTCGCCGAGAGTTTACGACGATGCGTTATGTTCACAGTTAATATTTTCCAACGCGTCGGGAGAAGCGATTTCTCCCGACGTATAGTGTCAGCGAGATCGGCGTGTATTTTCTGCTTGCAGGCATTAGCGGTTTTCAGGCGCAATATGTTTAAACTGCTTACCAAATGCTTTGAGTTCATCAATGGTGTAAGGCGTATGCACTCGTTTAGTTGAAGGCAGTTGGTGATGAATACTCAACCCTTCACGCCGCGCTGTTTTCGGGCGAATAGGCCTAGGCATAAATCCGCCTCCGCAATTCGGGCAAACGTTAGAAAGAATGTCTTCAACGCAGGTCGCACAGAAAGTGCATTCGTAAGTGCAAATCATCGCCTCGGTTGAATCAGGCGGTAGGTCTTTATCACAGCATTCGCAGTTAGGTCTGATTTCCAGCATGGGCAAATTCCTTTTCATAGAAGTGATGCATCAAAACAGTCACTTCCATCAAATACTACCGACTGAATTCACCTAAGCCACGGAAAGAAACATCAATTTTTCTGCAGGGTATTGATAAGAAGAATAAAAACCGCAACCCATGACATTCACCCGACGAATTGTAGAGCCATGTATCATTCCTCCAGTTACATTGCTTACCGTATCCGCAAAAACACATTTATCTCATTGAATCAATGAAATGAGTTCCATATAGATGTCACAGCACAGTTTTTAATCATTTGAATGAGAGAAGTGAAATGACAACTGCACCGCCCAACCCAACAGAACGGATACTCAGTCTCGATGTCATCCGCGGCATCGCGATTCTTGGCATTTTGTTTATGAACATTTTCGCCCAGCAAGCTTTGCCGGCTTTAGCGCTACATGCTCCAGATTGGCAAGGAACGGCGACTGATATGGACATGGCAGTGTATACCTTCCAAGCCATATTCCTTGATGGACGCTTTATGAGCCTGTTCAGTCTGCTATTCGGGGTTGGCTTGGTCATTCAAACGGAGAGTTGGCAGCGCAAACAGCAATCTGCGGGCAAGTGGATTTCACGACGACTGTTCTGGCTTGCTGTGATTGGTTTGCTTCATGCAGCTTTCATTTGGCCAGGTGATGTCCTGTTTGTTTATGCCATCACAGGTCTTGTTATCTTCCGCGCGGCTAACTGGCGAGCCCGAACCCAGCTGATTTTAGGTGTTTTCTTTGCTGTTTTAGCCGCACTACTGTTTTTGGCATTATCTGCAGCAGTCGCATTTTCACCACCAGAAGAAGCCTTACCTCCGATAATGGGCACTTCTCTACCTGTTTCTCCGGACAAAGCAGCCGAATTAATTCAAGCCGCCACAGGCAATTACTTTTTCGAACAGATCCCTTTGCGTTTAGAAATGTATTACCGCGTTTATATATCTGGCTTGCCCGTGCTGATGTTCCATGTCGGCGGTCTGATGCTGATTGGTATGGGGCTGTATAAAACTGGTTTCTTCAATTCATCAAAACGTTTAATTATCTGGTGTGTAGTCGGCGTTTTAACCGCTTCTGCATCGGCATCTTTAGTGAACTTCAGAAACGAAATTGGTTTCAATGAAGAGCTAGGCCTGACATTGCAGTTGCTCAACATGTCCATGTCTCCGCTCCTTTCGCTGTGCTATGCAAAACTGCTGATTTGGTTGGTGGAAAAACGGTCGGTCATTGTGCAACCTTTCGCAGCCTGTGGGCGCATGGCATTTACGCTATATCTTTCGCAATCATTCATTGCCGTGGCGATTTTCCAATGGCTGCTTCCAGATCTTTACGGCACGCTAAACCGTGCACCATTGATTAGCATCGTCTTGCTAATGAGTGTGGTCCAAGTGCTGTTTGCAAACTACTGGCTGAAACATCACCGAATGGGGCCACTTGAGAAGGTTTGGAGACGATTGGCGCTGGGTAAGAAAATGACCAATCAGTTAAAACAAGCCAAGGTGTAATTTGGACGACTAATTCGGATACCGCCGTCAAAGAGAGGGCTTTGGTGGCGGTTGTTTATATTTAACTCACTCCAACCATTCTCTATGCGCTTTCTCTGCATCGCCTAAATAGTCCAAAATCCAGTTCACCGCTGGGTTTTCTTTGTCTGAACGCCACGCAATACAACATGGGCTTTTGGCGGGAGGCTCCACCAGTGTTTTCTCAACCAACTCACCACTTGCTAGATACGGTTGAGCCATATGTGATGGCATGGCTCCGATCCCTAATCCTGAGCGAAAACACTGAATGGCGCTATGCCAGTTGGGTACAGTGAGGCGACGCTGGTTGTCGAGCAGCCAGGTGGCGCGTTTGGGAAGAATACGGGAAGTGTCTTCAAGACAAATTGCAGGGTAAGCCAACAGTTGTTCATGTCTCAGAGGCTCAGGCTCTGCCGCCAGAGGATGGTCTTTCGAAACCACAAATCGCCAAGTGAGAATACCCATATCGCGATAACTTAGGTTTCCGCTGACTGGCACCGCCGCTGTCGCACCTATGGCAATATCTGCCCTGTCGTATGCCAATGCATCCCACACGCCATTGAACACTTCCATGGTCAGCAGTAATTCCACGTCAGGGAAAGCATCGTAGAAGTCCCGAACCAATGAATCGACACGGTCTTCACGCACCACGTTATCCAGAGCCAGAGAAACACTTCGTGTCCAACCGTTGGCCACGCGCTGGGTTTGATCGCGTATCTCATCCATCCGCTTCATCAAGTCTCTTGCCTGTTGCACGAAGAACTCGCCAGCGGGCGTGAGTTTGACTGAGCGGTGCAATCGCTCAAATAAATTCACAGCAAGCTTCTCTTCCATCTGCCTGACGGTATAGCTCACCGCACTTGGAACTTTGTGCAATTCTTCGGCTGCAGCGGAAAAGCTACCACGACGCGCAACAGCATCGATAACTTGCAGATCTTGATAGGAAAACATACGAATCAAAATTTTTGAAAGCAATGTGGAAATTTTAGCGTTTCACAGCGCTTTTCGCTAGCAGTAGACTGCGCGCATATTGCAACAACGGATAAGTAAAATGAAAAATACTGTTCCTATGACAACAATGATTTGGTTTGCTGGCCTGAGCATGCTCGGTTTTCTGGCGACTGATATGTACCTGCCCGCTTTTGAAAACATCCGCCTTGAGATGGGTACAACTCAATCCATGATTGGTTTGTCGCTGACCGTGTTCCTGTTGGGCATGGCGCTGGGTCAAATCGTATATGGACCACTGTCTGACCGCATCGGCCGCATCAAAGTGCTGGTCGGTGGTATGGCGCTGTTCAGTGCTGCAACCGCAGCCTGTTTTATGGCTGATAGCATTGAAGTGTTCCTGGCTGCACGTTTTGTACAGGCACTGGGTGCGTGTTCTGCTTCTGTGATTTGGCAAGCGGTAGTTATCGACCGTTATGACAGCAAAACGTCTCAACGTGTTTTCGCTACCATCATGCCGTTGGTCGCTTTGTCTCCTGCCCTAGCGCCACTGGCGGGTGCAGCACTGGAATCTCAGTTTGGCTGGCGAAGCATTTTCATCGCGCTGGTTGCTTTGGGCGCGGTGCTGGTGATCACGACCCTGCGTCAGAAAGAAAGTGCGCCGACAGTCAACAGCGATGAGAAGCTGGGTGCGAAACTGGTTAGCGATTACAAGAACATCATCAGCTCGCGTAAATTCGTTGGCAACATGCTGGTATTCGCAGGCTGTTCTGCAGCGTTCTTTGCTTGGCTGACTGGCTCTCCGTTCGTGATGACAGGAATGGGTTACAGCGGCGCTGACATCGGCATGAGCTATGTACCACAAACTATCGCGTTCATTGTCGGTGGTTACAGCTGTCGTGCACTCTTGAACAAGTTTGATGGTTCTGTGCTTCTGCCGTGGTTCGTGGGCCTGTTCATCGCGAGCGTTTCAATCATTTTCGCGGTGTCTTGGCAGACTGATGTGACCAACATCTGGCCAGTACTGATCCCATTCTGCTTCTTGGCGGCGGCGAACGGTGCAATTTACCCAATCGTAGTAAACAAAGCGCTGGAAGAATTTAAAACCTGTAGCGCAACGGCGGCGGGTCTACTGAACTTCCTGCAGACGATGATCTGTTTCGTAGCAAGTGGCGTGGTATCTGCACTGGCAATCCACGGCCTGTTGACGGTATCAGCAGTGATGATGGGGGCTGGCGCAAGTGTAGCGCTGGGTCTGATGCTGAGCTGGAACGTTAACCGCGTAGCGATTGAAGACGCGCCTCAAGCGGCTTAAGAATTGCTCCAATTTAAAACACCGCCTGCGATTACGCAGGCGGTGTTTTTGTTTCTAGGCTTTAATCCCACTCTCTGCTTTATTCGTTCCACTCTTTGAAATGTTCGAGTAAGTGGTCGATAGCGAGACGGGCCTTGAGGGGTAAGAATCGACGGTTTTGATACACCACCCACGAGGTAATGTTCTGCGTCCAGTAAGGTTCGAGAACAGGCACCAAGCTCCCTTCTTCAACCGCTTTTTGAAAGCTGCTTTTCGGCATATAACCAATGCCCAGTCCCGCCTTACAAGCTTCAACCATGGCATTCGCATTGTTACACCGGAAACGGCCAGATACCTTTATCGGCATCTCTTTACCATTCCTTTCGAAGAGCCAAGTGTCGTTATTGGTAATAAGGCATGAATGCTTTGCCAATGCTTGAGGACTCTCTGGTTCGCCCTTCGCTGACAGGTATTCTGGCGAAGCAACAGCCATCAAGTTTCTGTTTGCCAGCTTTCGTGCCACCAACCCGGAATCCTGCAAACGCCCGTAGCGGATGGCAAAATCAAAACCATCCTCAACAAAGTTCACGTGGCGGCTACTGAAATCCAACTCGACGGCGAGATCGGGGTGAAGCTTGGCAAACTCCACCAAAGCAGGCGCGACAAATTGTTCAGCAAAAGAGCCTGCCATACTGATCCGCAACGTTCCCTGCAAATCAAACTGCGCGCCTGTCACCATTTCATTTGCTTGAGAAAGACCACTCACCAACTCTTGGCATTGAAGATAATACTGCTGCCCATTTTCCGTCAGTTTTACGGACCTTGTGGAGCGGGCAAATAACGCCGTTCCTAAGCGCTCTTCCAAACGGGAAACCTGCCGGGATACATGGCTTACAGAACAGTTCAGTCTCCGTGCCGCCTCACTGAATCCCTTTGCGTCAGCCACGGTGACGAACTCAACAATACCTTCAAAACTGAGTGAGCGTTTCTTCATTGATTATTGCCATATAGCAAAGTCGGTTTTCCATATTAATGGATTATCACCTAATTAGCGAAAGTATAGAGTAAATACCCAAACCATCTGCACCCGCTCAAATTAGAAGGATTACAGCATGAAAAAGATTCTGATCATTGTTACGAATCACGCCACACTGGGAACCACAGACCAGGCCAACGGCACATACGCACCAGAACTGACTCACGCGCTGGACGTATTTCTAAAAGCTGGCTTTGCCTATGACGTTGCTTCTATCAATGGTGGCGAAGTGCCTTTCTATGGCGAAGATATGGAAGGTGACGACGTTAACAGCCGTGTTTTCAACAACGATGAATTCCAGTCTCGTGTAAAGAACACTATTCCGGTGAGCCAGTTGAATGCTGACGACTACGACGCGATTTTCTACCCAGGTGGTTTTGGTCTGCTTTCTGACCTTGCTCAGCATGCACCAACGGCAAGCCTAGCAGCCAAACTTTATGAAAATGGTGGTGTTATTGGTGCAGTTTGTCACGGCCCTGCGGCTTTGTTGCCAATCACGTTGAGCAATGGTCAGCCGTTGATTGCAGACAAAACAGTGACCGCTTTTACCCGTGAGGAAGAAGTGGATTTCGGCACCATCAAGGATATTCCGTTCTTGCTGGAAGAGTCTTTGACGCGCAAGGCTGCAAAATACAGCAAGATCCAACCTTGGGGCGTTCACGTGATTACTGACGGCAAGTTAGTGACAGGCCAAAACCCTGCGAGTGCACATGGTGTAGGTGAAGCCATGGTTGAGCTTCTGAAATAATCATCACCAAAGGTCAACAGCCCCTAGGAAGCGATTAGCAAAAAGTCAAACGTCAGTGAAGTGCAAAACCACTGCCTGCTCGACACTGGCGTTTACTTTTGCATGCGCTTTGGACTAACTGATTAGGCTTCCCGTTGTCCCACTGCCATGATGACCCTCATGTCTCCCATGCAGAATGGATGGGTGATGGAAACCACATTAAGCCCTGCACTTTCGTAAGCTTCTTCAATTTCAGTTGAAGAGAAGCCCACGCTGGAGTCACCTACTTTCTCCCAATCCCACTGAACCAACACACCTTTGTCGGCGAGCAGCATTGTCAGTAATTCAATGGTTTCAGCATAATCAGGGACAAAAGCCAGCGCTGAAGACGCCACCACCACATCAAAGCGTTTACCTGATTGGCGACAGTCACGAACAAAATCTTCGTCTACCTCACCCACCACTGTGGTGACATTGCCAAAACCTTTATCATCCAACACTTGGATCATTTTGGTGGCAGGATCAATTGCCGTCACTGACGTGACACGAGGGGCGAGTTGCTCAGTCAGCAATCCGGTACCACAACCGAAATCCAGTACTTGTGCACCACGGATCTCGATGATTTCACAAAGGGTGCCGAAAGCTTTCTCTGAATAGGCAATGACGGCTTCGTTTTCATCCCATCCCGCCGCCAGATCATCCCAGCTTTCGCTCATTTTAGTACCCTTACTACGTAGTGAATCTATGGAAATGGTATGGCATTTTATAAAATGAATCTATTCAGTTGGGCCAAAACCCTTTCTAATTTCGACATTTTCATCGGTTCTTATGATTTTTCTCTGGCCCCAAAGCGAAAAAGCCCGCTACTGCGGGCTTTGAATAGACTGAGAAGAGGCTTATGCCATTGGGCCGCCAAACCGGTGGAGGTTCGGGAACACGGTGGACAATCCCGCATTATTCATTCCCAGCCATTTCACCATGTGCGCAGCATATTGCTCATGGGCGATTTTAGGAATCAAGCGACCTTGACCGTTGTCATCCTGCCCACCGCGGGTGAAGTCTGGGTAAGTGCCGAAGCAAGTCCCCGAAGTAGTGCCACCACCAAACATGAAGTGACCACCACCCCAACCGTGATCGGTTCCCTCACGCGAGTTATCGTGCATCGTGCGGCCAAACTCCGACAAAGTACACGTCAATACGTTATCAGTGAGCCCTTCCTCATCCAATGTGGCATACAGTGCCGCAATCGTCTCAGAAAACTCTCTCATCAGTTCATCCTGGCGACGAACTTGATTGTCATGAGTATCAAAACCACCCAGCGACACATAAAATACCTGGCGGTTATGACCCAATAACTGCGCACCTTCAATCATTTGCTTCACCGCACGCAGCTGCATACCTAGATTGGAGCCCGGAATACGGGTGTCCATAGGGATGGAATCGACAACAGGGCTCATCTGATCCTGCGCGTACATGGCTTGTTTTACCGCTTCGGCATAACCTGCAGTCAGTGGCGAATCATAGTATTGGTTGGCATTGTCTTCGTAACTAGAGCGCATCGCTGCATTTTGAAGCATGTTAAACGACTCAAAACCGTTCTTGTTAACGAAGATCTTGTCAGAATCGTAAGCATCTAACAGGGTATTTGGGCCAGTGTGGAACGCGTTCGGCAAGCCACCATAGCTACGCGACAGTACATCCATTGACATACCCAGCCAACCGTTTTCACTGTAGTCCTGCCCCATCCAACTGTGCTGCCAAACTTCCTGTTGTTTGTTGTGCGCAAACAGGAAAGGAGGAAGCTCTGCGCGGTCTGCTGCTATATCATCCGCAGTAACTGGAGCAAGAAGTGGACCCACATTCAGGGCGATATTCGCTTTGCCTTGGTTAAAGAGGTGCATCAGGGGTGACATCGCTTTGTGCAGACCAAACTGCACACCATTGGCATCCTTGATATTCAAAGGGTTGATCTGGCTACGCGAAACTAATGTGGAGTTACGTGACGACGCGTACTTATTGTAGTTGGTGCTGTCCAGTGGCAGTACCTGGTGGAAAAAATCGTTACCGCCAGCGAGGAAAACGCAAATTAGAGCTTTGTAATCTTCTGCGCCATTCGCTTTTACGCTGAAACTCATTGGAGCGGCAACCGTCGCACCCGCTGCACCCAGAGATTTGATGAAGTGTCTTCTTGTCAGTTTCATGCGCGGTTCTCCTGAACGTGGAAGTATGGTGATGCCAGAGCAATAAACAGTAAACGCTGTACCCATTTGCCCGGGTTCAAGTCCATCCCGTTATAATGTTTACGAAGTTCCTGTTTTAGTCGAGTAGGCATCGCGCCATTGAAAAAGCGTTCTGATGTTTCTTGGATAAAGCCTTCGATATTTTTAGCGGCAATCAATGATTTAAATTCTTCGACATTGATATAAAGCTCTTTAGCTAAAGGCGCGCTTAATTTCTGAAGGTTCAGACGAATAAGACCGTAAATAAAGTTGTGAACATAAATAATATGTGACCAGTCAACGATTTGTAGTTCTGGCGCAACCAAATTATTCTCTTTCACTACGCCTTTAGGTGCATAGTCTGGCAAAAAGAAATTAAATACCGACGGTGAACCCAGTGGATATTGATTACAGGTTTTCAAATAAACCAAATCAGTTTCCACCACTGCACTGCCAGCGCCCGGTTTAACATCCAGGGCTCGATATATAGCCACCAGAGACAACCAAGGCTCACGTACCTTACTCATGGTCGTCGGTGTTGCTGTGTAAACATCAGGGTCTGTCAAAATGGCCCAAACGACCGCTTTTAGGTCACCCGTCACGCCCATACCGTTATCGAGGAACACCTCAGCCACACGGCGAACGTAGTCAGGAGATGGGTTTGAGGTGGTCATTCGTTGAATCAGACCATGACAGATATTAGGTGCAGTCGATGGATGATGAAGCAACATATCCATGACCTGATCCATTTCCTGCTCTGCTGGCATGTCTTTCGGGAAACGATGCCCCAGCACTGATTTTTCACCGCGGTCATGGTCAACAGCGTTATTCACCATCGGCACCATCAGATCCGCATCCGCGTGGTTCCAACCTGTGAAGACGCGTGCCAGTTCTTGAATATCCTTTTCGGTATAACAAGGAATTGGCTTGCCGTTACCATCCAGATAGTAGGTACCGTCCAGATCACGCTCATAAAGTCCGATAGAAAAGAGTTGCATGATCTCGCGGGCGTAGTTTTCATCAGGGCGGCGACCTGAAGCTGGGTCTCCTTTCTTGTTACCGACCATAGACAGGTATTGCCCCATCACCGGTGACACGGATACATCTTTCAGGAGGTCACGGAAGTTACCAAACGCATGTTGGCAAAGAAGATCGTTGTAGTTCGCGATAGCTGGCGCATGGTTGGCCAGATTCGGATCTTGATCCGACGCGACGAAGATTTGTGACAACGCATAGGCGACACGTTGGCGAAGTTGGTCTTTAGAGTAGAATGCGACATCCAGCCAGGCTCTTACACGGGTGGACTTTGAAGGTCTCTTCCCGTAGCCCTGCGCCACAAATTGCTTCTGGCATTGCTCTACGTGGGATGTCGTTGGAAGTGCTACTTGTTCATCAAACCAAGTTTTAGCGCGCTTATTTATTAAAATGTTTGCTTCGCCTTTCTTAGGACCGAAAGTCGCGAGATCCAACCAACGCGAAGCATGTGCAAAAGAATCAAACTGCATATCAAATACCCTCAATTTGCCGAGGCAAACGGACCACTCTCCTTTGAGAGGCTGTCCGACTTTAACACCAGGTGTTATGCAAATGAGAATATTCATACTTTTCTAATCGAAAAATGTTTTGGTCTTAATTCTGGACTACACATTCAGAAAATAAATATTTTCTAAAAAATGAGCCATGCGTTTATTTGATTTTTTACACCAACATGTTCTATGGGGTTTCATTCCCACAACTGGTTGTTGATAACGAATACAATGAATATTATTGATTAAATTCAATTGTTTTTGACGAGAATTAAGTTGTCATTATTTTTTACAGTCAATCAATATTACTTTAATATTCATTTATTTATGTTTGTATTTATCATTAAAAATAGACTAATTAGACATTAATTTTGTCGAATTTCACCGATTCACTGGATCGGAGCCTGAGGTTGAAAAGATATTTGATGGATAGGCGTGGCAGGTAACAGCGGCGTAAATGCATTATTTACATAATTTTCAAAGCCTTCACGATAAAAAGGCGATAATGGATGACCACTTTGCCCTCCTGGAAGCGTCAGAACCCCATTGACTTCATCTCCAGGCTGAACAATAAGACGTTGAGAAGCACCAAAGGCTCTCCCCTGCACCGCAGGCATAAATCGGTCGCCAAACCCTGCCACAGGAGGCATATCTAAAATACCGCCTAAAATCGGGATTTGCTTGCTGAACGGATGCTGCACCTTTAATTGATTAACCTCTCCCCATTTCAATGCTTGCAAAGAGCCATCGGCATGGCCTGTCATTTCAATCATGAGGGCATCACGCATATCCAAGTAGACTTGTGTTAGAAAAGCATTCCAGCTTTCATGACCAGCAGGTAGCCAAGTCGGAGGCTGTTCCATCATCAGTTGCCAAAGTGCTGGTTCAATCTGTCGTTCAATGAGGGAAAGTGAAAGTTGCTGAGATTCAAGCTTGGTTTCAAGGGGGGCAAATAACGCATCAATAAGTGCATCACGGTATTTTCGCACCAAGGTATAACCAACAGAATCTGCACAGGCGCAGTTATTCCATCTGTTAAGCGCAACGATATCTTCCTGAAAAACGCCGGCATCCTGTTCTAGCACTTCAAGCAAGCTTGCATGCCAGCGTTTTAAGAACACGGCCTCATTGTCCAACTGGATGGCGTAGAAATCTTCAATATCGAAAAGATCTTTTTCCATCAATCTTTGTTTTATTTGTGCACTTCTCGCCCCGAGCGCGTATCCACCATTGCCAAAGCGTGGATCCTGCTTGGCACTAACGACACGGCTATTGCCTGTCCAAATTCGATCAGTTTTAGGGTTAATGGAAAAAGGCACATCTGTCGCTTGTTGCCACCAGCGTTGGTCGAATCGCGAAGAGGCTTCCGGCCTCGAGAGCGGTTTGCGTCTATCAGGTAGGGCTCCCGTCGCCTGCCAAGCGATATTGCCGGCAGAGTCCGCCACCACTAGATTCTGTACGGGTATGCCAGTATTTTTGCTGACCCCCACAGCTTCCTGAACCGTTTTTGCCTGTTCCAGTTTCATCAGGTTCAAATTGACGGCATAGTCTCGGTGCGCCACCCAACTCAAGGCATATTTAAGGCCATTTATCACCTTAACTGGCCCATACTGACTTTGCTCAAGTAGGTACTTGTGTTCCCCTTCTTTTAGGGGAATGGTTTCTGTTTCCAGCGTCGTTTTCTCTTTGGGGCTCAACAGATACCAGTCCGCCGTATCCATATATCCATTGGTAAAGCCCCAGGCCACATGACCATTTGTTCCCACCACGACGGCAGGTGCACCCGGTAAACTGACTCCCGTAATTTGGGTTAGGTCATCACCGGACAGGAGATTGATTTGGGTGCGATACCAGATAATGGGCACATTCAAACCGAGGTGCATATCGTCAGAAAGCATGGCTTTGCCATTTCGGGTTAAAGAACCGCGTACCGCCCAGTTATTACTCCCCACCGCCTGCGGCTTTTCTATTGTTACCTTTCCGGCATTTGCCAACAAAGATGGGTTCAAGTCTGGAACAGACAGAGGTCTTATTGCGATGGTTGAGCCATCCAATGCAGCTTGAAACGGCGAAGGTTGAAGAATGAAGCGGGCGATTTCGTCACCAAAATTGTTGTGTAGCGCGTCGATCAGTAGATCCCGTTCAAGGCTTCTTCCCTGCAAGTCCAGATACATACTGAAGATTGCTAATACCGAATCTTCTGGTTTCCATGGCAATGGTTGTGTTTGAGTGACCAGATATTCAAAGGACGGTAGTGAAAGCTGGGCTAATGCATCATTCACGCCATTGGCGTAGGTTTCTAACGTTAGCTGATCTTCTTTTGACAGCTGTTTAAAAGCGGCTTCACTTCGTTTGCGGAACTGATGGAAACGACGGTTTTCATCTATAGGCAATGCCGCCTCTCCAAACAAAGCAGACAATTCCCCTGCTGCGTTTCTTCTGAGCAGATCCATCTGGAAGAAGCGATCTTGCCCATGGGCATATCCAAGCGCATAGGAAGCATCAAGACGGTTCTCGGCGATAATAATAGCAGTGCCCAATTCATCGCGCTGCAGATGAACTGTTTCGCTCACACTGTTTGAAGAGGCAGTACCGGAGAGTGTTGGAAGGCTGAGCGTCAGCGCACCGTAAAACACGGCAGTCGCGAGCAGTGCCAAAACTACAGCACTGTAAGTGACAAATCTAATTGCCTTCAGCATTCGTCTTCCATGAATCCTTAGTTTTTAGAATGTAGTCAACACTGACTGGTTTATTAGACTAATTGAACAGCGTGCAAGCGCATGACTGCCATTTCAACACATTGAGGGCGCTGAAAAAATAACCACCCAAGCAAAAGCGGCCACAAACGTGACCGCCAAGCCGAATTTCTTACAACTTGTCGCTTAACTGTGACTATGTATACCTATCAAGTTTCCTTCACTGTCACGAAGCTTTGCGAAAAAGCCAAAGTTTTCACCAATTGCTGTTTTCGGAACAACGACAGATCCTTCCGTTACACGGCTTAATACATCTTCAATGCTTTCTACCCCAAAGTAGACAGTGGTCGCTGAAGCGCCGGGCTCGCCCAAGATCAATGATCCCGTCGCGCCATAGGCTGTTTCTTTTTCTACGGGGAACCACGCCATTTGCTGCCCGCCCACTTCCTGTTTACTTAGCGTCATACCCAAAGCGGCTTCGTAAAATGCCTTTGCTCTATCCATTTATACCCAAACAACCCAACAGGGTTCATCTTCCTTTCTCCTTCTGTGTTTTCTTGAAATCTAGCTGATGATTATCTTTCTGGCTGAAAAAGAGGGGGATAAAAAAAACGCCCCCTTAAACAAGGAGGCGTTTTTATCAAAGTCAGGACGAATACCTGTTACAGATGATCACCTGTACGCAGTGATGCAATGCGCTTATCCAATGGAGGGTGAGTCATGAACAGTTCGCTCAGCGACTTCTTGCCATTGATACCGAAAGCCATCATAGAACCTTCAAGGCGGCTCTCATGGCTCACTTTCAGGCGCTCCAGCGCTGCAATCATTTTCTCTTTACCTACCAGCTTGGCAGCACCAGCATCCGCTTTGAACTCGCGATGGCGGCTGAACCACATGGTCAGGATGCTTGCCAGCAGGCCAAACACGATTTCCAGAATAGAAGATACGATGAAGTAAGTGATAAAACTGCCGCCACCTTCACCCTCTTCATCACTGTTGTTTACACCACTAATGGCGCCAGCGATAAGGCGGGAAATGAAGATAACGAAGGTGTTCACGACACCTTGCATCAGAGTCATAGTCACCATATCGCCATTTGCGATGTGGCTGACTTCGTGCGCCAGAACTGCTTCTGCTTCATCACGTGTCATGTTTTCCAGCAGGCCGCTGGAAACCGCAACCAGAGAATCATCGCGCTTCGCGCCTGTCGCGAAAGCATTGATGTCGTCCGAGTAATAAACAGCGACAGTTGGCATACCAATGCCTGCTTGCTGTGCCTGACGGCTCACTGTGCTCATCAGCCAGTGCTCAGTTTCGTTACGTGGGTGTTCGATAACTTGGCCGCGCACTGAACGTAGTGCCATAGATTTCGACATCATCAGCGAAATCAGTGAGCCACCAAAACCGAACAATGCTGCCATCACCAATAGTCCAGACAAGCTGCCTGGTTGCAGACCGGTAACGGCATATACGATGTTTAGTACGATGCTGAAGACAAACAGTACAGCAAGGTTTGTCATCAGAAATAATGCGATGCGTTTCATTGCGTCAATATTCTCCGAATCATGAAAGCGTATTACTCAAGCTACCTCAAGTCGCTGATCATAGTGACCTCAGCTAGCTTGGGTATACAGTTCGAATAGTAGGGTCGAAATGTGGAAAAACAAGCCTGTGTAACAATTTAAAACACAAATCACAGAAATTTGTTGTTTTTGTTCTCTTGGTCAGAGGGTTAAAAGAAAAACCATTCACTCTTACGCGGCCTGAAGGCAAAGCATTCATCTATGTCATGTGCTTTGGAATGGGTCAGCTCTGTACACTCTGCTTTGGATTGACATCTCCATCACTCGTTATTTGCGAGGGAGCACAGTTTAAAACGCAAGTTCTTGCAAACATACGCCGTATGCTATTTTTTAAGCGTGCGTAAAACAGGTAACAGATAGAGGATGTTCGACTAGGGTATTAGACTTTTGTCGAGTTGTATTTGTCGCCAGAGAGGAATAACGTACGCATAAGGATGAAATGCCAAAAGGCATACATTGTGGCCCAGCAGGGACGCGATTCTAAGGAGAGAGAATCATGGCTGACAAAGAAAACTATCGTATGGCAATCGATATCCTTTGCTGTCACTTGGGAATGAGCTTCGACGAAGCTTGTGCCGAGTTGGGGCTTGCCGACGATGAGAATCAAAAGCTCAAAGAAGTGTCCGATGTTCAGCAATCGCTGATGGGCTTGCTGCCGGAAGATAGCAAATAAACACAAAACCAAGTTCCAAAAAAGCCAGCTTTAAGCTGGCTTTTCTTTTGGTTACAACCCCAGTGGTGCGATGTCGATGTAACCACTCAAGTCACGCGACTTGATAGATGGCATGTAAGGAATCTCACCCAGCTTAGGCACTTTCAAGTGATGTTCCAGCGTCTTAACGATATCGCCGTAGTGCTCTGTTCCCGGGTTAACGCGGTTCGCGACCCAACCAACGATTTCCATGCCATCTCGCCGAATCGCTTCAGCGGTAAGATAAGCGTGATTTAAACAACCCAACTTAATACCAACAACTAGAATCACGGGTAGCTTCTCACCCACAACCCAGTCTGCCAGCGTAGTGTCATAAGTAACAGGCACTCGCCAGCCGCCAGCACCTTCTACCAATGTGAATTCCGATCTCGCTTGAAGATTCTTCAATCCATCCGTTAGAAGACTAAAGTCGACCGTTTCATTTTCCAATTCAGCAGCAATATGCGGTGAACAAGCCGCATGCAACAGACAAGGATTCACATCCGCGTAGCTAACTTCTACTGTCGTACATTCGCGCAGGCGAATGGCGTCTGAGTTCATTGGGCCTTGTTCTGTTTCCTTACTGCCTGCGGCGACTGGTTTGTATCCAGCCACGCTGTAACCAGCCTTGGAGACAGCCTGCATAACCGCCATTGAAGCGACAGTTTTTCCTACTTCAGTATCCGTACCTGTGACGAAAAAGCTTTTATTCATTTGTTATAGCTCCAAAGCAAACTTGATACGTAGCGGGAACGGTACCATCCGCAAGCCGGTAAACGCCGTAAGCGTTTTCCAATTCGTTGAAGGTACGTTTGCCAACTAGACCCGCACTTCTTCCCTCTTGAAGATGCGTTGCGCCGATCCCTTTTAGGTCTCTCATTAATGCGAACGCTGAGGGGTAATACTCCGTAATCGGCTTACATTCTATGTGGTAGTGGTTGCAGTGAGCTTGAGCGAGCGCAATGTTTACCTGCTTGGGTGATAAAAAGGTATTAACGTGAGACTGCCCGTTCACTTGACGCCATGATTGCTTCAGCTCTTTCAGCGAACCTTCTAACAACGTCGTAAATAGGATTTTCCCCCCCGGCTTCACGACTCTTTTTAGCTCATTCAAAGGTACAGAGAGGTCATGACACCATTGCAACGCTAGCGAACTGAAAGCGATATCAACACTGTTATCTGCCAATGGCAGTGCTTCGGCATCGGCTGAAACATAGTCCACGCTGTCTCCGCAACGTGACCTCGCCTGCTCAAGCATCTTGTCGGAAAGATCGAGCGCAATCATGTTTGCGCCCTGCTCCAGAATTTGTTTGGTGAAATAGCCAGTGCCGCAGCCCAAGTCGAGGACAGTCTTATCTTGCCAATCCGTGGTCATGTCCATCAGCAAATGACCAACACGTCGCTGAAATGAAGCGCTATTGTCATACGTTTTTGCCGCACGGCCGAAGGCGTCCTTGATGGCTTTCTTTTCGTCATTCAGCATGGTGAATGCGCCTTGCTGAAAATCGATAGCCTGACTCATGATGCCTCCTGCAAAATCTGGCTCAGTGTCGCTGCTAACTCTTTCACTTGCGATTCGCTTTGGTTGACTGACAACGTGATTCGAAGACGGGAAGAGTTTGCTGGCACTGCCGGTGGACGAATCGCCCCCGTCCAAAACCCGGATGCTTTAAGGGATGTTGCTGCAATTTGCATACGTTCTACACCGCCTAGCAAAACAGGTTTGATAGGCGTTATCGTAGGAATGACTTCTGGAACGTCAGCTAGCAAAGAATGATAAAGCTCAGAGAGCGATGCGAGTTTTTCACGACGCCAGGATTGTGCGCTGATGATCTCCACCGCCTTTGTTAAAGCATGTGCCTGAGCAGGCGGCATCGCGGTTGAATACACGTAGTGACGGGCAAACTGTGTCAAATAATCATGGACACTCTCGCTGCAAAGTACAGCCGCGCCCATCATCCCGAAGGCTTTACCAAAGGTCACGATCAGTATGTCAGGTTTAATACCTGCATGATCACAACTACCCCGACCATCTTTTCCAAGAATCCCACAGCCATGGGCATCGTCCACCATCAGCCATGAACCGTGAGCTTCACATTGTGCTTTCACATCAGCCAGTGGTGACAAGTCACCATCCATACTGAATACGCCTTCTGTGACAGTCAGCGTTGGGCTGTCTGCTTTCTGTAGAAGCGCGCCAAGTTTAGTCACATCGTTATGGGGAAAGCGTTTCATTGTGGCTTCAGACAGCATCCCAGCTTCCATTAAAGAGGCATGATTAAGCTTGTCTTGAAGCAGCAAATCTCCCTTTTCTAGCAAAGAGAAAATCACCGCCTGATTGGCAGAGAAACCACTGTTAAACAATATCGCCCGATCAAAGCCCAGCCAATCGCAAAGCTGGTCTTCCAAGAACTGGTGAGCTTTAGAGAAGCCGGTTACCAACGGAGAAGCTGTGCTTCCCGCGCCATAAAGGGAAAGCCCTTCTTGCCAGGCTTTGATGAGGGATGCGTCCTGAGCGAGGCCAAGATAATCGTTGCCCGAGAAATTAGCGAACTGGCGGTTGCCGCTGTCCGTTATCAGTCCGTCTTGGTGGCTGAATGCAGCCACCTGACGGTGAAGGCGTTGTTGCCGCCGCGCTTCGAGCCTCTGCTCGATACGGCTTTGCAGCTGGCATTGTTCACGCATTGTCGAAGCGCGCTCCTAAACGTTCGCTTCGTAGAAGAGATCGTCTTTGCCCGGACGAGAAGCTACGCGTTCTGCTACTTGAGTCAGCAGCGTTTCTTCCTGAACCTGATCCGGTTTTTGGACAGCCTGCTCGCTGTTAATGCCCAGCTTCTTAAAGAGCATCATATCTGAGTCTTCATCTGGATTTGGCGTGGTCAGTAGCTTACATCCATAGAAAATCGAGTTCGCACCCGCCATAAAACACATGGCTTGCATCTGTTCATTCATGTTTTCGCGACCTGCTGAGAGACGAACAGCAGACTTCGGCATCATAATGCGTGCTACAGCGATAATACGAACGAAGTCAAAAGGCTCAACGTCGTCGACACTTTCCATTGGCGTGCCTTTGACCTTAACAAGCATGTTAATTGGCACACTTTCTGGGTGATGTGGAAGGTTCGCCAGCTCGACAAGCAGACCAGCGCGGTCTTGTTTGCTCTCGCCAAGGCCGATGATGCCGCCGGAACACACCTTCATGCCCGCTCCGCGAACATGAGATAACGTGTCCAGACGATCCTGGAATGTACGGGTAGTAATTATGTTGCCGTAGTGCTCGCGTGAGGTATCCAGGTTGTGGTTGTAGTAATCCAAACCCGCTCCCGCAAGTTCGTTCGCTTGGTCCGGACTCAGCATGCCAAGTGTCATACAGGTTTCAAGGCCCATACCCTTCACACCTTTGATCATGTCTTTCAGATACGGCATGTCACGCTCTTTAGGGTTTTTCCACGCTGCACCCATGCAGAAACGCGTCGCACCTGAGTTCTTCGCTTTTTGCGCTGCATCCAGAACACGCTCTACCTCCAACAGACGTTCTTTCTCTACGTCGGTGCGGTAATGTGCGCTCTGGGGGCAGTACTTACAGTCTTCAGGACACGCACCAGTCTTAATGGAAAGCAGTGTGCTGACTTGCACTTGGTTAGCGGGTTGGTACTGTCGGTGAATCTGTTGCGCTTCAAACATCAGATCCATAAAAGGTTTTTCAAAAAGGGCCTGTACTTCCTCGACAGTCCAGTTATGGCGAACGTCCACCTGTCTTTCCTCAAATTGATTAAACGATAACTTGTCCAGTCTAAGGTCGCACTTTACAATGTCAACAGCAAACACTTTCTATGGTTTACATCTGGATATTTTTTGAGCATGGATATCGCATTCGATCGCAATCACATTTGGCACCCTTATACATCCACCATTAACCCGTTGACGTGTTATCCCGTTAGCCGGGCGGAAGGCGTTCACATTTATCTGGAAGATGGCACCGAGCTTATTGACGGTATGTCGTCTTGGTGGGCAGCGATTCACGGCTACAATCATCCTGCATTGAATGAAGCTGTTACTTCTCAGCTCGCCAACATGTCTCACGTGATGTTTGGCGGCATCACTCACGAGCCAGCGATCGAATTGTGTAAAAAGCTGGTATCCATGACACCGCCTTCGCTAGAGAAAGTATTTCTGTGTGATTCAGGCTCTATTTCTGTGGAAGTCGCACTCAAAATGGCGCTGCAGTATTGGCATTCAAAAGGGGAAAGCCGAGCGAAGTTTTTGACACTTCGCCACGGGTATCACGGCGACAGTTTTGCAGCGATGTCAGTGACAGACCCAGATAACTCAATGCACAAGCTCTATAAAGGCTTTTTACCGGAACATATTTTCGCGGACTCACCGCAATGCGGTTTCCACGATGAGTGGGACGAAAATGACATTGCCGATTTCAAAGACAAGTTAAAAAGCAATGCAAAGCAAATAGCAGCAGTGATCCTCGAACCTATCGTTCAAGGTGCGGGTGGAATGCGGATTTATCACCCAATCTTTCTAAAGCGCGTCAGAGAACTGTGCGACGAGTTCGGTATTCTTTTAATCTGTGATGAAATCGCTACTGGCTTTGGCCGTACAGGCAAGCTTTTCGCCTGCGAACACGCCGATATCGAACCTGACATTCTCTGTTTGGGTAAAGCTTTAACGGGCGGCTATATGACCATGGCAGCCACCATCACCTCTAAGCATCTAGCAGACACAGTGTGTAGCGGGGAAGCAGGTTGCTTTATGCATGGCCCAACCTTTATGGGAAACCCTCTCGCTAGTGCTGTGGCCAACGCCAGCCTTCAATTACTCCAAGACACGCCCTGGCAGGAAAAAGTGCTCGGTATTGAAGCAAAGCTGGCTGAATTACTTCCAACATTGCTTGAAATGCCGCACGTAAAGGATGTGCGTTGGCTCGGTGCGATTGGTGTGGTGGAAACGCACTCACCCGTCGATGTCGATACCATTCAAAAACACTTCATAAAGAAAGGTGTATGGATTCGTCCGTTTGGCCGATTAGTTTATATCATGCCGCCATACGACATGAGCAGCGAGCAACTTAAGCAACTGGTTGATGCCATTCAAAGCGGACTTGCCGACTATTTCGAGAGTAAAGAGTAAGCGAAGGTGATCTCACACACTGATCTCTCCGTAAATTTCTACGTGATTTTATGGAGGTTTCAATGCACTTAGGTCTTTTTCCGTTACCCCTCTTTTTACTGCCTGGCGGTGTTACCAAGCTAAGGATTTTTGAACCACGCTATGTGCGCTTGGTGAAGGAATCAATGGCGAGCGACAGCGGTTTTGTGCTGGCAATGAAGGACGGAGACGCAATTTGTCGCTTCGGCACACATGTAAAGATCGTCGATTTTGAAACCTTATCAGACGGTTTACTTGGCATCACCATCCGAGGTATCTCCCGTGTCGCTCTGGACAATATCGGCCAGGAAGAAGACGGACTTTGGATCGGCGATGCCGAAGCGCTTGAGAATTGGGATGAAATCGAAGGCGCTGGCCTCCTAGGTGAAGCGTTGGAAAACGTTTTCGAAGCCCACCCTGAACATGCTTCGCAATACCACGATGAACAGCACTTCGACGATATGCTTTGGGTATGCCAACGCTGGTTAGAAATCCTTCCGCTCGCCAATAACCAAAGACAATGGTTCTTGTCCCAAAAGGATTTAGAAGAAGCCAAACAATTCATCTCTTTGCTGCTCACCGAAGAAAAAATTTGATGTACAAGTGATCCAAATTTGAATTTCATTCGTTTCGACTGGTAAGACATTTAAAGGACACAATCATCATGGAACTGGTCGAAAGCACTTATAATTCAATCAACCAGAAACGATCAAACAGTCGGTCATCTATGTCTACACCCACCCCTGAACATTTGGCGGAGCTTTTAACTCGCGTTGCGAACGACAGAGACGACAAAGCTTTTTCAAGCTTGTTCAGTCACTTCGCACCCAAAATTCGTGCCTACGGCCTTCGCCATTTGAGAGCAGACGGTCAAGCGATGGAGTTGGTTCAGGAAACCATGATTCTGGTGTGGCGAAAAGCCCATCTGTATGACGGGTCTAAAGGGGGCGCGTCGACTTGGGTGTTCACAATCATGCGTAACGTCAGCTTTGACATGCTGAGAAAAGTGAAGAGCAATAGAGAAGATTGTTTGAGTGGCGATATTTGGCCGCTTATTGATGGTGAAGTTGGCGATCAAGAAGACGAAGCATTGCAAGATCAAATCCAGACGCAATTGCTTTCTTACATTGATTTGTTACCTGACTTACAACAGCAGGTCGTCAGAGGTGTCTATCTGAAACAGCTGACTCATCAAGAGCTCGCAGACCAACTCAACGTGCCCCTGGGCACCATCAAATCTAGGTTGAGATTGGGCCTTCAAAAACTGCGTACTCATCTGGAGGTAAATAATGATTAAGTACCATCCGTCTGAAGCACTGCTTGAGGCACATGCAGCGGGTGAATTGCCGGCATCAATGTCCATTGCCGTCGCTGCCCACTGTGAACTGTGTTCATGCTGCGCAGATAAGCTTGCGCACTACGAAGCGAAAGCGGCTGAATCAGCCTTCAGTGAAGAAAGCGTCAACGACACAGAAACTCACGCAGCGCAAGAAGCGCTTTTCGCTGACATGATGGCATCCATCATCAGCGGAGAGAGCGTGCCAATGACAAAAGTATCTGCCTCCCCTTCTACAGAGATTGAAGTGGCGGGTGAACGATACAACCTACCGACCGCACTGCGGCGATACCACCATTTAGGGTGGAGCTCAATTGGTGCAATCAGCCGAGCAAGGTTGCCTCTCAATGAAGGCGATACCAGAGCGAGTCTGCTTCATATTGGTATGAATGGCAGTGTTCCTAGTCATACTCACAAGGGCATGGAAGTGACGCTATTACTGAGTGGTCATTTCGAAGACGAACATGACAAGTACGTGCCTGGCGATTTCATTGTGTTGGACGGCTCAAACCATCACACGCCGCAAACACACGATGGCTGCCTATGCTACACAGTCGCGGACGCTCCGCTCCACTTCACAAAAGGTGTGAGTCAGTTGCTTAACACTATTGGACGCGTTATTTATTAGTCCGATACGCACCAAGCTCAGTATGATTTTTACCACCAAAGCGCCCTCTAGGGCGCTTTTTTATTATGCCAATTAACAACTAAACAACAGTTATTTATCCAACACATTACATCACCATATCCACATATAACGTTATATAATCACGCATATGCGATCTGATTGTATATTTTGTGTCATTTATCCCTTTACAGGATGCCAGCCGTCCTGATTTAATCCAATCGCTAACCTCGTGTTAACAGTTTTACCTCAAGCGTGATGACGTTTGAGGCTTTGTCGGTTATGGGGCCCCAAGACCCTTACACAGTGAAGTGAGAATATAATGAAGCAAACACAATCTCCTCTCGCTCGCATTGCCAATACCAGTCTGGTTGTCCAGATTCTGGTCGGTATTATTGCGGGTGTCGCGTTGGCAAGTTTTTCGCCAGAAAGTGCAAAATCCGTCGGTTTCCTCGGTGGGCTTTTCGTCAGTGCGTTAAAAGCCGTTGCTCCGATTCTGGTCTTTATACTGGTCGCAGCATCTATCGCTAATCAACGCAAAGGCCAACACACACATCTTCGTCCTATCGTTATCCTTTACCTTGTTGGTACTTTTGCCGCCGCGCTGACCGCGGTGACGATGAGCTTCCTGTTCCCAACAGAACTGACGCTGACAACCTCTGAAACCGCAGTTGCACCACCAGAAGGTATTGGCCAGGTGATTACTACCCTGCTGTTCAGCATTGTAGATAACCCAATCCATGCTCTGATGAACGGTAACTTTATCGGCATTCTGGCTTGGGCAATCGGCCTGGGCATTGCCCTTCACCACGCCAATGACACCACCAAAACGGTATTTGGTGACGTTGCAGAAAGCGTCTCTTTCATCGTTCGCAACATCATTAAACTGGCGCCATTGGGTATCTTTGGTCTGGTGGCAAAAACCTTCGCAGAAACTGGCTTTGAAGCACTAATGGGCTATGCGCACTTGCTGGCTGTGCTGTTGGGTAGCATGGCAATTATCGCGCTGGTCGTTAACCCTATTATTGTGTACTTCAAAACCCGCTCAAACCCTTACCCATTGGTGTTCCAGTGCCTGCGTGAAAGCGGCATGACCGCCTTCTTTACGCGAAGCTCCGCTGCCAACATCCCTGTGAACATGCAGCTATGTAACCGTTTGAAGTTGGATAAAGACACTTACTCCGTTTCAATCCCTCTGGGTGCGACCATCAACATGGGCGGTGCGGCAATTACAATCACCGTTCTGACACTGGCTGCCGTTAATACACTGGGTATTCAGGTAGATTTGGCCACCGCACTTCTTCTCAGCATCGTTGCCGCGGTTTCTGCATGTGGTGCATCTGGCGTAGCGGGTGGCTCACTGCTGCTGATTCCTCTGGCTTGTAATCTGTTTGGCATTCCTAATGATGTGGCGATGCAAGTTGTCGCGGTAGGCTTCATTATCGGCGTGGTTCAGGATTCAGCTGAAACCGCACTGAACAGCTCAACAGACGTGGTGTTCACTGCCGCAGCATGTCGTGAAGTTGAACGCAAAGCGGTACTGGAGAAGCTGGCGAAATAGCCTCCAATTCTCTCCCTTTGAGAAAGGCGCTTCGGCGCCTTTTTTGTTGGTTCTCAACTTCGTTTCGGTCAAAGCTTCATCAAGCGTCTATCTTGGTTTACAGAAAGGTTTAGACGTCTAGATAGATAGCTTTCCTTTCCCGAAAATTATCCCTATAATCCCGCCTCATTTTTTGCGAGCCACTTAAAGAATTTGCATCACGAAGCGTCCTGGCTCGCCTTCGATCAGCCGGGCGTGAAAGGTTATCTATGAATCTCTCTGCAAAAACAGTCGTTATTATTGCCATTGGTGCCGCTCTTTACGGCATCGGTGGCTTGCCCATGTTTGGTATTCCGGTTTTTGCCAACACCACTTTGAAACCTGCCATGGCGATTTTGGCACTTTTCGCTGTGCTGTTTGGCCCAGGCGTTGGCTTTTTCGTTGGTTTCATCGGCCACTGGGTGACTGACCTTTTCGCAGGATGGGGCGTATGGCTGACCTGGGTATTAGGCTCAGGCATTGTGGGCATGATCATCGGGTTATTCCCACTGTTAACCAAAAAACGCCTCAAGTACGGCCATTTCAAACTGCCAGATGTCTTATTGTTTGCGCTTTTAGCATTGCTCGGCAATGTGATTGGCTACGGCTGCTCAGCCTTCCTTGATACTATTTTGTATGCAGAACCTTTCACCAAGGTGTTTATCCAGCTTTGCATCATTGCCGCAGGTAACGCTTTGCTCGTGTCAGTGGTCGGCTACTTCATCCTGCAATCTGTCGCCAAGCGCAACAGCCAGTGTCGTAATCTGACTGAGGCCTGACCATTTCCATGACCATAGAATTTAAAAACTTCAGCTTCCGTTACGATGCTTTGGTGAACCAAACGCTCAAAGGCATCAACCTTCGCATTGAGAAAGGTGAAAAAGTCCTGATCATCGGGCCAAGTGGCAGCGGTAAATCCACGCTGGGTCAGTGCATCAACGGTTTGATTCCTCATTCCGTAGAAGGCGATGTGTTAGGTGAGCTTTTCATCGGCGGCCAAAACGCCAGTTCAATGTCACTGGTTCAGTACACAGAACAAGTCGGCACCGTTTTACAGGATACCGACAGCCAGTTTGTTGGCCTAACCGTAGGTGAAGACATCGCTTTTGCTCTGGAAAACCAACAGGTTCCAGTTGCTGACATGTATCCGGTTGTGAAAGCCACTGCCAAGATGGTTGAACTGGAAGCCCTGCTCAACCACGCACCTCATGATTTGTCAGGCGGCCAGAAGCAACGTGTCTCTCTGGCTGGCGTGCTGGTCGACGATGTCGATGTGCTGTTGTTCGATGAGCCCCTTGCCGCACTTGATCCGAAGACGGGCAAACGCACCATTGAAATCATTGATCAGCTGCACAGTGATACCGGCAAAACCATCATCATCATTGAGCATCGTCTGGAAGATGTGCTGACCAAGCATGTTGACCGCGTCATTCTGATGGATAACGGCACCATAGTGGCAGACACCACACCAAATGCGCTGATGATGTCCGGTCTGCTGGAAACACACGGAATTCGCCAACCATTGTATTTCTCTGCGCTCAAACATGCGGGTTGTGAGCTGGCGGAATCAGATTCTCCTGCCTATCTGTCTGCGCTACCCGTCGAGAAGTTCAAAGAGTCGCTCCAACATTGGGCAACAGTGAACAGCTCTTCTGCTCGCACAGAAAATCAGCAACCTTTGCTAACCGTGGAAGGTCTCACCTACTCCTATGACGGTGAGAAAAATGCTCTTGAAGACGTTTCCTTCACTGTTAACCGCGGCGAATTGGTATCCATTCTCGGTAAAAACGGTTCGGGTAAGTCCACCATAACCAAACTGATCATGGGCGTGTTGGAACCAGATGCAGGTAGCATCAGCTTCGACGGTCAGGATTTCAATCAGCTGTCGATTTTTGAGCGAAGCAAGAAAGTCGGTGTGGTGATGCAAAACCCTAATCACATGATCTCCCACCATATGATCATGGATGAAGTGGCATTCGGCCTGAAAAACCAAGGTTTGGATGACAAAGAGCTCGAACGACGCTGTCTTGAAGTGCTTGAATTCTGTGGTCTGAGTAAATATCGCCATTGGCCAGTCGATGCACTGAGCTATGGTCAGAAAAAACGTGTCACCATCGCTTCAATTCTGGTGATGGAACCGGAACTGCTGATTCTGGACGAGCCAACTGCTGGTCAGGATTATCGAAATTACACCGCGATGCTTTCTTTCATCAAACGATTGAATAAAGAACGTGGTGTGACCGTGATGATTATTTCTCATGACCTTCATCTGGTGCTTGAAAACACCACCCGTTCTATCGTGATTGCTGACAGTAAATTGATCGCTGATGCGCCGATGACTGACGTCTTCAGCCAGCCAACACTTTTAGATGCAGCTAACCTGACCACCACCAGCCTATACGAACTGGCAGAGCGGGCAGGTATCACTGACATCAACGGTTTTATGAAGCAGTTTATTGAGACAGAGAACAACGCCAAATGAAAGCATCGAAAATGAAGTTTGGTATCAACTACATTGATACCCAATCCCCGCTTCATGCGCTAAATGGCATCACCAAATTTGCCCTGTTTATGGCTTGGGTCACTGTGGTTCTCACGACCTTCGACCTGCGTATTATTGTTGCAATGGTGCTGCTCGGCCTAGCCTTGCTGAAGATGACGGGCGTGGCTTTTCAGGTTTATAAACCACTTTTGCTGGGTACATTGAGCGTACTCGGCATGAATGCCGTGTTCATGTTTCTGGTTGCGCCCCAACAAGGTTCAGAATGGACAAACACGGCAACTGAGATCATTGCGTTACCGGGTAACTATTCGCTTACTCAGGAAACCCTGTTTTACCTACTCACGGTCACGTTGAAATACTTCAGCATGTTCCCTATCGCACTGGTGTTTGTGTTTACCACTCACCCAACGGAGTTTGCCTCTAGCCTGAATCGCATTGGTGTACCCTACAAGATTGCTTATGCGGTCAGCCTCACGCTTCGTTATCTGCCAGAAGTGAAGAATGATTTCGTCAATATCATGCATGCACAGCAAGCTCGCGGTGTGGATTTCTCAAAGAACGCACCGCTGATGACACGTTTTCGTGGTGTGGCAAAGATTCTGATCCCACTGATTTTTTCCAGCCTGGATCGTGCAGACGAAATCTCTAATGCCATGACACTTCGAGGCTTCGGACGAAATAAATCACGCACTTGGTATAACGAGCGCCCGCTGGCTCTGAAAGACTGGAGTATGCTGGCACTTATTGCTATCTGTGTTGCGCTGGCGCTGACGAAACGCTCGCTCGACAATGGTGTTGTCTGGTACCCGCTATAATACCAATCGTAGTAAATATCTGCTCATCCTAGCTTGTTAAAATGCTCGATAACTGCGTTGAAAAATTTGATTGTAGAATAACTACTTATCGAAATTTTTCGCCTTGTTCTCGAGCATTTTTCCTGCGCTATTTCTGATCACCTACTTACTGTGATTGGTATAAACAACAAAAGGAGCCAATGGCTCCTTCCTTCATTGTCACTCTTAGGGGCTGTCGATCTTTACCCTTCCAGCACCTTCATCAGCAAATAGCCGTCATACATGGCGCGTTTCACCAGTGCAGCACCTGGCATGGTTGCCTGAGTATAGAAATGGCTTTCTTCCAGCACCAAGTTCTCAAAGTAATGTGGAAGCGTTTGGTTTTGAATGCGTTCCATAATGGCTGGGTACAACACAGATTTTGCCTGGTTGAATTCACCGCCAATCAAAATTCGCTCTGGGTTGAACAAGTTCACCACGATGGCAATTGCCTGACCTAGATTGTGACCGAGCTCAGTGATCACTTTTACCGCAACACCGTCACCCGCTACTGCCGCAGCACAGAGAGAATCAATCGTCAGCGGTTTGTCCTGCAACACGCTTTCATGACCTTGATCCAGCAGTACCTGCGCATCTTCGAGCACTGCTTGTAAACTGGCCACCGTTTCCAGACAACCACTGTTTCCGCAATAGCAGCGTTTGCCGAAAGGCTTAATCTGAATATGGCCTAGTTCGCCAATGTTACCCACTTGGCCTTCAAGCACTTTGCCGTCAATCATGATGCCAGCGCCGACACCGTGGTGGATCGAAATCAGTACTGAGTTTTCAACATCACGCGCATTCCCGAACAACTTTTCCGCCAAAGCCCATGAACGAGTGTCATTACCGATAAAAACAGGCAAGCCTGTCGCACGGTGAATGGCAGGACCCAAAGGCATGTTGTGCACATCATAGTGCGGCATTTGAATCACAATACCTTGCGTACTGTTCACCAAACCGGGCAGGGACACGGCAATGGCAGTGACACGGTCAACCACCTCAGAGTGGGTGGAGAAGAACTGGTTGATATGCTGCTGAATCAGTTCGAGCAGTAAGTCTTGTTCAAGCACCAGAATGTCGTGGCGTTCTTCCACCAAAATGTCACCACCCAACTCGTGGAGTGCCAATGTCAGGTAGCCACGTCCAAGACGGATAGAAAGGAATTGCCAGCCTTCATTGTTTAACACCAATCCGATAGCAGGACGTCCTCGGCTAACTGGCTCACCGTACTCGGTCTCTTTGACCAAATGGGCTTCAATTAGCTCACGGGTGATTTTGGTAATACTGGCAGGCGCTAACTGGCTGCGCTTAGAGAGTTCAATTCGGGAGATTGGCCCTAGCTGATCGATCAACTTATATACTGCTCCAGCGTTGTTACGCTTGATGTGATCTATATGTCCTGGCTGGGCGAGGATCATCCCATACTCCCTGTAAAATTCTTGAATAATGAATTTTTTTACTTTGCGAAGTAATTGTGAAGCGTCATGAGATAATGTCGTGAAGCTCGTCACGAGCTAATTAATTTACCGCATAGATAAAAAGCTCAGATTCCTAAAATCAATAAGTTAGCGCCATTTCAAACGGTAAGAGATGTATCTGTTTATTTCGGGTCAAGACAGTTGCCCCCGAAACTGACATAATCTGCCCCCTTCTTTGAACCAGTGACTGTTTTAGCGGTATGTACAACGTCAACGAAATATTCGAAACCATTCAGGGCGAAGGCACCTTCACCGGCGTACCTTCTGTCTTTGTTCGTCTTCAAGGCTGTCCGGTAGGCTGCCCTTGGTGTGATACGCGCCAGACATGGGACACTCTGCCAGCCGATGAACGTGATTTTGGAACCATTATCGCGAAAAATGGCGATAGCCCATTGTGGACGAAAGTCACTGCAGAAGAGATTCTGACTCACCTGCAAAGCAGTTATCACGCCAAACATGTGGTGATTACTGGCGGCGAGCCATGTATGTTTGATCTGCTACCTTTGACTTCACTATTAGAATCAAATGGTTATCACTGTCAGATCGAAACCAGCGGCACCTATGCAGTAAAAGCCACCTCCAATACTTGGGTCACTGTTTCCCCTAAGATCAACATGCGAGGAAAACTGCCAGTTTTGGGAGAAGCCTTAGCGCGTGCCAATGAGATAAAGCACCCAGTGGGTACAGAAAGTGATATTGAAAAGCTCGAAGAACTACTGAAAGACGTTGATTTATCAAACAAAGAAGTTGCACTTCAACCGATCAGCCAAAAAGAACGCGCAACTAAGCTATGTATTGAAACCTGCATCAAGAAAAACTGGCGTCTTTCGATTCAAACACACAAGTATCTGGAAATTGCCTGATATTACTCTCTGAAAAAGGCAGGCAGACTGCTTATTTTTCAAGGCACGAAAAAAGGGCCAATTCGGCCCTTTTTTTATTCCGCGGTTAAAGCAAACTGCTTACTCGCCAGTGTAAATACAGCCCGCTGTACAGGTTTCTTTAATCATAACCTTACTAAGGATTGGCAATTCTGGTTTTAGCTGATCCCAAATCCACTTCGCCAGCACTTCACTGGTTGGGTTTTCCAGACCTTCAATATCATTCAGGTAGTAATGGTCCAGACGATCATAGATAGGTTTGAATGCTTGTTTGATCTCAGAAAAATCAATCACCCAGCCAGTATGCGGATCCACTTCACCGGCCACATAAATTCGAACCAGGAAAGAGTGGCCATGCAGACGACCGCACTTATGTCCTTCTGGGACATTCGGCAGTCGGTGTGCCGCTTCAAACATGAATTCTTTAAACAGTTCGGTATGCATTTTTAGCGTTCCTGTGATCGAGTGTTTTTACATTGCGCGGCGATGCTACTCAATAATTGCGTTGAGCTCAAACTGATTCGGCTGCAATAACAATTTCCAAGCGTGCGAGACGACCCATAAATTTTTGTGTTGCAACAATCACACATTAACATCATGGTTAATACTTATTCACATTGTTGCAGCTAAACTATTGATAATAATAACTACATGGAAGTCATCGTTAACAATGCGCCTACCAATAGCAGTAAAAATACTCTTCGTCTTGCTCGGTATATTTTCTGTCGTATTAGCTGTTTCCCTGATCTACCAAACTAATCACCAGAAAACATTTGTTACTAATATTGTCGGAGAGCAAACCTTAGATAAAGCCAGCAATTATTTCGATAGCCTGAACATGATGATGCTGACCGGCACCATCCATCAAAAGGAAGCACTGAGAAATAAAGTACTGGAACAGAATGGTATTGAAGATGCCCGCGTTATCCGTGCCGATGGCATTACAAGCATCTTCGGCCCCGGAAATCCCAATCAAGCAATTCTCGATAACATAGACCAACGTGCGGTAGCGGGAGAAACCATTGTAGAGCGTGTTACCCGTGATTATGGTCCCGGTATTGTGGTCGCTCTGCCAATGAAAGCCAGCGCAAACTATCGCGGCACCAATTGTATGCAGTGCCACATCGTTCCAGAGGACACCGTTCTTGGGGTCGTGAGGCTGGAATATAACCTGTCCGAACTCTATGAAAGTATCAACGGGGATATGTGGGTCACGGCGGGCATCATGGGAGCCATTACCCTAGGCGGTTTTGCACTGACCTTCGGCTTTGTTCGCGTCAGTTTGGTTTCGCCTTTGAAGCGAATCTCCCATTTCATGCATCGTTGCAGCGAAGAAAAAAACCTCAGCCAACGTTTGGCCATGCATCGGGACGATGAAATCGGCCAATTGGCAGCCAGTTGCGATACCTTACTCGACAGCTTTTCTAGCAGTCTGAACCGCGTGAAAGGCACTGCCACGACGTTGCTTGAGGAAGCCACAGTGCTGACTAATGTCTCCAGTGAAACCAATCATCTGGTTGAGAATCAACGCAGGGAAACGCAAGAGATGTCTTCGTCTATTGATGAAGTTCAACATCATCAGCATATCGTGGAAGAGAAAACCACGGAGGCAGCAGAACTGAGCCAAAACCTGGCCGAGAGCGCACAACAAGGTCGCAACGTCGCGAATGTTGCAGCGGAGCAGATCCAGCAGTTGGTTCAGGAAGTCGATCAGGTTCGTCATCAAATCCTTGCTGTGAACCAGCAAAGCAAGGAAGTGAACAGCATTCTGGAAGTCATTCGCGGAATTGCAGAACAAACCAACCTTCTAGCCCTTAACGCTGCGATCGAAGCAGCCCGAGCTGGCGAGCAAGGTCGCGGATTTGCTGTTGTCGCTGACGAAGTAAGAAGCCTTGCCAGTCGCACCCATGATGCGACAGGCGATATTCAGAGCATCATCGAGCAACTGACAGCCGATGCCGAGCGTTCAGCTTCAGCCATCGAGACCACGTGCGAAAACACGGCTCAGCGCTCTGATACCGTCATGCAACTGTCTAACTCATTGGCTCAGATCGCCGAGGAAATCCTGATTGTGAATGCGAACGCCAAAGAGATCAGTCAGGATACGGTGCACCAGGCTGAAATGGCCGATAACCTTCGTGAACAGGTGGTGACCATTCAGTCCCATGCGGAAGACACGTCAACCAACGCCAACCAAACACAGGCCATCAGCGCGAAGCTGAAAAACCTCGCCGATCAACTCGAGCAACTGATAGATCAGTTCAAATTGGCTTAAGTTGGGTACTAATACATCACTTCTAGGAGGCTGCCCGCCTCCTTTTTCTTTCTAGTTATCGAAATTTGCTGGTTTTTTCTTCGATCTCATCGCACCATGAAGCCTCGCTATTACTGCATCTTGAGGTAGCTCAGGTATGCGGGTAAACTTGCCAGTCCTAGTGCGAATTATCCTAGTCCGACGACTCTGAATCGTCGGATATTCTTCAACGGAGTTAGATGCAAATTATGAACTATGTGCCTGTAGCAGACGTCCTGCACGGCAAAGCGGCAGTAGACACAGAAGTCACTGTTCGCGGTTGGATCCGCACACGTCGTGATTCAAAAGCCGGTATTTCTTTCCTTGCCATTTATGACGGCTCTTGTTTTGACCCTATCCAGGCGGTTGTTCCTAATGAGCTGAATAATTACCAGGAAGAAGTATTGCGTCTTACCACAGGCTGCTCTGTAGAAGTTACCGGTAAAGTGGTAGAAAGCCCGGGGCAAGGTCAGGCATACGAACTGCAAGCAACTCACGTTAAAGTGGTTGGTTGGGTTGAAGATGCAGACACGTACCCAATGGCGAAAACCCGCCACTCGATTGAGTACCTGCGTGAAGTAGCTCACCTGCGCCCACGCACCAACGTCATTGGCGCGGTAGCACGTGTACGTAACTGTCTGGCACAAGCGATTCACCGCTTCTACCACGAGCAAGGTTACTTCTGGGTATCTGCTCCACTAATCACTGCGTCTGACGCTGAAGGTGCTGGTGAAATGTTCCGCGTTTCTACGCTGGACATGGAAAACCTGCCTCGCACTGACAAAGGCGACGTTGATTACAACGAAGATTTCTTCGGTAAAGAAACCTTCCTGACCGTATCAGGTCAGTTGAACGCAGAAGCTTACGCTTGTGCGATCAGCAAGGTTTACACCTTCGGTCCTACTTTCCGTGCTGAAAACTCAAACACCAGCCGCCACCTGGCGGAATTCTGGATGGTTGAGCCAGAAGTCGCGTTTGCAGAGCTGGACGATGTCGCGAAGCTTGCAGAAGACATGCTGAAGTTTGTGTTCAAAGCCGTGCTTGAAGAGCGCCGTGACGATATGGAGTTCTTTGCTCAGCGTATCGACAAAGAAGCGATCACCCGTCTGGAGAAGTTTGTTGATTCTGACTTCGCTCAGGTGGATTACACCGATGCTATCGACATCTTGATCAAATCTGGCAAGAAGTTCGAATTCCCTGTTGAGTGGGGTATCGATCTGGCTTCTGAGCACGAGCGCTTCCTGGCTGAAGAACACTTCAACGCGCCAGTTATCGTTAAAAACTACCCGAAAGACATCAAAGCTTTCTACATGCGTTTGAACGACGACGGTAAAACTGTAGCTGCGATGGACGTTCTGGCACCTGGCATCGGTGAAATCATCGGTGGTGCACAGCGTGAAGAACGTCTGGATGTGCTTGACGAGCGTATGCGCGCGATGAACATCGACCCAGAGCACATGAACTGGTATCGCGATCTGCGCCGTTACGGCACCGTGCCACACGCTGGTTTCGGTCTGGGCTTCGAACGTCTGGTTTCTTACGTAACGGGTATGGGCAACGTTCGTGACGTTATCCCATTCCCACGTACGCCACGTAGCGCAAACTTCTAATCCTATTTGGATGATAAAAAGGTCGCGAAAGCGGCCTTTTTTGTCGGTAAATTTTCTCCAAGACAACGTGAAGCTTGTCTTTTTCTCACCGAGTGGAATCCCCCAGCCAATCAACGCTGCAAAGAATATACGATTCGCCTGAAAGCCCCATATTTGGCAAGTAGTCCTATGACCAAAGTTATGGAAATGAAGGTTTAGGAAGCGTCAAACCTCCAACCAGTTGGTATGGATTAAAAATCCTCAAATTTCCGTTTTATTACGAACCTGCAAATGATATAAAAACCGGAGTGATTTATAACAACGCCATGGATGAACGAAGATGTTTGAAAAAATTGCCGCAGCCCCCGCCGACCCTATTCTAGGCCTCACTGAAGAGTTCAAGGCCGACACCCGCGCTGAGAAAATCAATCTGGGTGTAGGTATCTACAAGAACGAAGCTGGAAATACCCCTGTTCTGGCAACCGTTAAGAAAGCAGAAGCTGTTCTGCTGGAAAACGAAACCACCAAATCTTATCTTGCGATTCCAGGTACCCCTGAATACGGTCTGGCAGTTCAAAAACTGCTGTTCGGCGCTGACGCTCCAGTAATTGCAGACAAACGTGCTCAAACTGCACAAGCTCCTGGTGGTACAGGTGCACTTCGTCTGGCGGCAGAATTCATTAAACGCCAACTTGGCGACGTGAAAGTTTGGGTGAGCAACCCAACTTGGGCAAACCACAATGGCGTATTCGCCGCAGCAGGTCTGGAAGTCGCGCAATACAGCTACTACAACGCAGAAACTAAAGACATGGACTTCGATGCCATGCTGGCAGATCTCCAAACTGCAAGCGCTGGTGATGTTGTCCTTCTGCACGGTTGCTGCCACAACCCAACCGGTATCGACCCAGATGCAGGCCAATGGCAACAACTCGCAGCACTGGTAAAAGAGAAAGGTCTTCTGCCACTGTTTGACTTCGCATACCAAGGTTTTGCGAAAGGCGTTGAAGAAGATGCCGCAGGTCTGCGTATTTTCACTGAAAGCTGTTCAGAGCTTCTGGTCGCAAGTTCATTCTCGAAAAACTTCGGTCTTTACAATGAGCGTGTTGGTGCGTTCACACTGGTCGGTCAATCTGCCGAGCAAGCTGCAACTGCATTTAGCCAAGTGAAGAGCATTGCGCGTGTTATCTACTCTAACCCACCAGCACACGGTGCTGCGGTTGTGACTGTTATCCTGAACGATGCGGCACTGCGCGCAGAGTGGGAGCAAGAAGTGGCTGACATGCGTGTTCGCATTCAGGCGATGCGCGAGCTGTTCGTAGCAACGTTGAAAGAAGAAGGCGTTGACCGTGACTTCAGCTTTATCGAGCGTCAAAACGGCATGTTCTCTTTCTCTGGCCTGACCAAAGAGCAGGTAAACCAACTGAAAGAAGAGTTCGGTGTTTACATTGTTGGTTCTGGCCGAATCAGCGTTGCCGGCATGACACGTTCAAACATGGGTCCACTGTGTAAAGCTATTGCCGCTGTTTTGAAGTAATTCGAAATTGCAGCCAAGAAAAAAGCGCCTTTCCGGCGCTTTTTTTGTGTTCGTCATTCAGTGTTAAATGCCATGCAGAAATTCTGCACGCGTCGCTGAGTTGGATTTGAAGATACCACCCAATGCAGTGGTTGTCGTTTCACTCGTCGCATCCATCACACCACGTGCTTTCACGCAGTAATGTGTCGCATTCATATGAACTGCCACATTATCGGTTTCCAGTAGCGTTTGTAGGGCCACGAGGATTTGGCGCGTTAAGCGCTCCTGAACCTGCGGACGTTGAGAGAAGAACCTTACGATACGGTTAATCTTAGACAAACCAATAATTTTGTTCTTTGGCAGATAAGCCACAGTACACTGCCCATCGATGGTCACCAAGTGGTGCTCGCAGGTGCTGGTCAACGTAATGTTTTTCACTCTTACCATTTCATCACAGCCCATTTTGTTATCAATAACTGTGATTTTTGGGAAGTTAGCGTAATCCAGGCCAGAAAAGACTTCATCAACATACATTTTCGCAATGCGCATTGGTGTTTCAGTCAGGCTATCATCTTCCAAATCGAGATCCATCGCCGTCAGGATTTCGCGCATGTGGTATTCGATTTTCTCTTTCTTCTCTTGGGCGGTCATCGGCGACCCAGCCTGCATCGGCGTCTCAATGCCACGTGCTATCAGCGCCTCACGGACTCGTTTTGCAGAATCGCTCAATGCTGTCATAGTCATTCCTCGGATCGTTCCAATGTTATAGTTTTATTTATTACTCGCCTTTTGAGGACAAGGATCAATGTGCTGTCAGAATTTTGAAGCATAACGTTAATAGTAGGAAAATTACACCTCGAAATGCGTGTGGGCATTAGTTTCCGGCTACAAAGTTTGCGATAATACCTTCTTTCTTCTACGAGTTGAGCAGAATACCTCATCATTACAAAGATGCTTGGTTCGTTCTTAACGCTCTGTCATCAATCTCGTTGCACCGATTGTGTCCGCTCTGTATAGAGATCATAGGCTAAGCATGAAAGTCACGTCACATGACCTGACTAACGCAATCGGCTACAGTATTCAAAAAACGAATGAGAGTCTTTATATGGGTTGCTGCGACACGCCGGGATTGATGCCCGTTTCTGAGGCTATTTCTACCCTTCTTGAGAACACAACGCCACTCACTGAAACAGAAATGGTTTCTCTTGTTAATGCGCAAAACCGCATCACTGCGGAAGATATCCGCTCACCGCTAAACGTGCCACCTTTCGCTAACTCAGCAATGGATGGTTACGCCCTTCGCACCAGCGATTTGGCCGCGTCTAACACGTTAAGACTGGCTGGGAAATCATTTGCCGGTGTGCCATTTGAAGGCGAATGGCCAACAGGCAGTTGTATCCGCATTATGACTGGTGCAGAAGTACCAGAAGGTGCGGACGCCGTTATCATGCAAGAACAAACGACAGTTGAAGGCGACCAGATCACTTTCACCGCATCAGCCCAGCCACAACAAAACATCCGCCCGATCGGCGATGATGTAAAAGCGGGTGACGTTGTTATTCCAAAAGGCACGCTACTAACACCACGCGAAGTGCCAATGCTGGCGACACTGGGCATTGCCGAAGTTACCGTCATACGTCGCCCAAAAGTCGCCTTTTTCTCGACAGGTGATGAATTACGTCAGGTGGGTGAAACACTGGGCAAAGGTGAAATCTACGACAGCAACCGCTATACCATTCGCGCCATGCTCGAGAAGATGCATTGTGAAGCCATTGACCTCGGCGTGATTCCTGATTGTCCCGACCAACTTCGCGAGGCTTTCCTCAAAGCAGCAACTGAAGCCGATGTAATCGTGACTTCTGGTGGCGTCAGCGTGGGTGAAGCCGATTACACCAAAGACATTCTGGATCAGGAAGGCGAAGTCGGATTCTGGAAAATCGCCATTAAACCTGGGAAACCTTTTGCATTTGGTAAAGTGAAAGGCGCCCTCTTCTGTGGCCTTCCGGGCAACCCTGTTTCAGTGCTTGTGACACTGCATGTGTTAGTTCAGCCACTGCTGGCGAAGCTATCCGGTCACACGCAGTGGCAACCTTCAATTACGCTAAAAGCCAAAGCCGAAACCCGCTTCAAGAAAGCACTAGGCCGTGCAGATTATCAACGTGCAATTTATCGCACGGATGAAAATGGCGATTTATTGGTTTCAACAACGGGCAACCAAGGTTCAGGTGCATTCAGTTCTCTATCTCTGGCGAACTGCTTCGCGGTGCTTGAACAAAACCGTGGTCATGTCGAAGTGGGCGAAACTGTCACCATTGAACCTTTTAATACTGTGTTGAACTGAGGAAAGCGTGGATATTCTCTCTCCTGAAGAAGAACTCAGATATAACCGTCAGATCATTCTGCGTCAGTTTGATTTTGACGGTCAGGAAGCGCTTAAGGAAGGCAGTATTCTGGTATTGGGTGCAGGCGGCCTTGGCTGTGCTGCAACTCAATATCTTGCAGCTGCAGGGGTCGGGAAACTGACCCTGATAGATGACGACGTCGTTGAACTGTCTAACCTGCAACGCCAAGTCCTCCACAGTGACAGCACTATCGGCGAGCTCAAAGTTGAGTCAGCGGCATCCAGCCTTCGTCAACTTAACCCGCATGTTGTGATTAATACCATCGCCAAGCGATTAGATGACGACTCGCTTCGACAATTGATTGCACAACATCATTTGGTACTGGATTGCTCTGACAATGTCGAAACGCGCAACCAGTTGAACCGCCTTTGTTTTGAAGTAAAAAAGCCATTAGTCAGTGGTGCTGCTATTCGTCTTGAAGGACAAGTTGCCGTGTTCACTTACGGTGAGCAAGAACCCTGTTATCAGTGCCTCAGCGCCCTGTTCGGTGAGCAAGCTTTAAGTTGCGTTGAAGCGGGGATTTTGAGCCCTGTGGTAGGCATTATCGGTGCTTGCCAGGCACTGGAAGCGATAAAACTGTTATCAGGGTTTGCATCTGCCCCAACAGGCAAGGTAATGCTGTATGACGCCATGAGCAGCGAATGGCGCAACTTCAATTTGCCCAAGTATCCAACCTGTACTGTCTGCAATAATTAACACCACCACCTTGATTTGCTGACACTTTTCTCAATATCGACAAATCTCTACTACATTTATAACAGTTTATGCTGCCTTGGCATATTGAGGCAGCCCTAACTCCCTTTCAAGGGTCTGTTGACCTTAGTATTTCACCGCGGGCGAAGTGATAGGACGATGATTACGACCGTCTCAATAGTGCTTGTCATACTTGGAATGCTCGCCCTCATATCGGCGCTGAAATCCTCGATCATTCTGTATCGTCGAGACCGCCGCCCAGCTACGTTTAGTTTTATTCCGGTCATGCTCGGCTTTGTGCTGGGGTATGCGACCTTTGCAGCCTACCTCTCCACGAAAGCGGATGCGTCGACAATTGAATTTATCGTCTCGATGGTCTTTTTCGGCGGAGGGATATTCTGCGTCATGATTTTCAGTGTGATATCAAGCAGCATGGAACGCATTGCCTATGCGGAATTTCAACAACGCCACAACGAGTCTCATGACAACCTGACAGGACTACCCAACCGGAAGTTTCTGCTGAGCAGCATTTCCACACAGATTGTCGACTACAACATTTCCCAGCAACACTTCGCATTGATCACGATTGATATCAATAACTTCAACAATATCAACGAAGTATTCAGCCATCAAAAAGGGGATGTGTTGCTCGCACAGTTTTCGGCTCGACTGAAAGAGTTTGTGGATGAAGACATTTTTCTCGCGCGCTCCAGCGGCAACCGCTTCACCATGATTTTGAATGATCCTGAAAACATCAATATTGCTCAGTACATTGAGGGCATTCAGAGCTATCTGGACCACCCACTAACGATTAATGACCACGATGTGAATCTCACCAATACGGTTGGCGTGGCACTTTTCCCAGAACATGGCAGTAACGCCGAAGAAATCCTCAAACGAGCGGAAGTGGCCATGTACAACGCCAAACGGATTCAGGCGCCCTACGCTATTTACGAGCCTGCGGCATCCAGCCACTTCTACGATAAAACGGAATTGGCCGCCATGCTTCACAACGCGCTTGAAACCATGGATTTTGAGCTCAATTTCCAACCCGTTATGAACGTACACAATCCGAGCAGCACCACCTTTGAAGCCTTAATACGCTGGCCTTTGGCTGACGGTTACAGTGTCAGACCGGATGACTTTATCCCGCTTGCTGAACAAACCAATGCCATACAAAAAATTACCCATTGGGTACTGGAAAGCACAGTCGCCCAGCTCGCCGTATGGCGACAGCAATCTATAACGCCGCAGGTTCAGGTCAACCTTTCGGCAAAAGACATTGAAGATGACTCACTCGAACCTTACCTGTCCAAGCTACTCAGCCGTTATGCCATCAACCCTGCCCAACTGACGCTGGAAATCACGGAAACCAGTATGATGCAGAATCCGGCCAAAGCGCGGGCTGTACTGGAGAAAATTAAGAAGTTGGGTGTATCACTGAGTATTGATGATTTCGGAACTGGCTTTTCATCACTGTCGATCCTGAGCAATATGCCGATAGACGAAATCAAAATTGACCGCAGTTTTGTGACCGATCTTCTTTACAGTAGCAACCATGAAGCCATCGTCAGATCAACCATTTACCTTGCCCATAGTCTGGATTGCCGCGTGGTTGCTGAGGGTGTGGAAACCGAAGCCTTGGGTCAATATCTCGTCTCTATTGGTTGCGACAAAATACAGGGCTACTGGTACGGCCGCCCAATGAACCTTGCTCAGACCGATGCCTGGCTAAACGAAGCCTTACTTATCAACTCCCGCGTTGCCAGCCAAAACTAACCGATATTTCTTTCTCTAGAGCCCCAAACCTATTCACCCCAAACATGCCTATCTACTGAATCATACGACTCATATCTAACCCCTTGTCTCGTCATTAATGCTTAATTTTGCTGAAACATGAGTGTCATAAAAGAGACCTAAAGTTGCAATCGTTGACTCATACACGACCTTCGAGAAAGGCAACGATTAAGGAAATCTATAATGAAATCAAAAGTATTCACCGCACTTTGTATGGCTGGCGCACTCGTTGCTCACACTGCTACCGCTCAAGAAACCATCACAGTATCTGGTTCAACGTCTGTAACAGAAGTGATGGAGGTTTTGGCTGAGACTTACCAAACCCAGAACAACAACACCTTTATCGAAGTACAGGGAACAGGCTCTTCTGCTGGCGTAAAAGCCGCCAAGAACGGAACGTCAATGTTCGGCATGGCATCCCGTGAGCTGAAAGATTCAGAAAAAGAATCATCACTGAAAGAAACCGTGATTGCGCGTGACGGTATCGCCGTTGTGGTTAACAACGCAAACACGCTGGACGATCTGACTATCGAAGACATCGCAAAAATCTACCGCGGGGAAGTGCAAAACTGGTCTCAGGTTGGCGGCGAGAACAAGCCAATCGTGGTTGTTACCCGTGACACAGCATCAGGCACCCGTGGCGCATTCGAAGACATCATGGGTCTGAAACGCAAAGTTAACGGCATTAGTGTTTCTGCTATCTCGCAGCGCGCTCAGGTAGGTAACGGTAACGGCGTGATCAAAACCATCGTCGCGAACAACCCATTCGCCATCGGTTATATCTCTCTGGGTTCGATCGATGAATCACTGAAAGCCGTCAAAGTGAACGGCGTTGCGCCAACTTCTGAAGCAGTCGCAGCCGGCGATTACAAAGTAGCCCGTCCTTTCCTGGTTCTCAGCAAAGATGGCAAACCTTCACCAGCAGCAGATGAATTCCTGAAGTGGGTCGTTTCTTCTGAAGGCCAGAAAATCGTTTCAAACCAAGGCTACGTGCCAGTTAAATGATACCCCTTGGCCTGATGGTTTTCATCAGGCCGCTTTTTCAAGAAGTTAAGCATTTCCCTACTGTCATCATGTGACACAAAGGACAGCAATTATGACCATCGCAACCGAACAATCTATCCAAATCCCCGCTGGTAAGCTGGGAACAGGCAAACGCCGAGACTGGCGTGAAGACATCTTCCGCACACTATTCCTGACAGCCGCCGCGCTGGGCGTGTTGTCTCTCGCGACTATCGGCTTCTTTATTTTCCGTGAAGGCCTCCCTGCTATTCAGGAAGCCGGTGTTACCGGTATCGTCACGGGTTCAGAATGGCTGCCACCCGCCCTTTACGGCATTGCGCCAATGATTGTGGCATCGCTGGCATCAACCGCAGGCGCTGTAGCGCTGGGCGTGCCAGTCGCGGTTTTAACCGCCGTATTTATCGCTGAAGTTGCCCCAAAATGGCTGGCAAACATCATCCGTCCAGCCGTTGAACTTTTGGCAGGTATCCCTTCTGTGGTATACGGCTTCTTCGGTCTGGTGATTATCGTTCCAATGATTCAGGACATCTTCAACGTTCCAGCGGGTAACACACTTCTGGCAGGTATCATCGTTCTTGCCGTCATGATTCTGCCAACGGTTATCGCTGTCTCTGAAACGTCGCTGCGCGCAGTACCAAAGGCCTATAAAGAAGGCTCTCTGGCACTTGGTGCTTCGCCGATGTTCACCACTTTCAAATTGCTGGTGCCTGCTGCACGTTCAGGCATCATGACAGGCGTCATCCTTGGTATCGCCCGCGCTTTGGGTGAGACCATGGCCATTATCATGGTGATGGGTAATGCACCTGCTATGCCCAACGGTCTGCTCGAATCAGCACGTACCCTGACCGCCAACATCGCACTGGAAATGTCATACGCATCAGGTGTCCACGCCAGCGCTCTCTACGCAACAGGTATCGTCCTTCTGGTCTTCATCATGATCCTGAACGCGTCCCTGCTTTACCTTAACCGCGAAAAAGCGAGGTAATGACCATGTTGACCCGTCAAATGAAAGACAAAATTTCACTGGTTACCGTTTGGGCCGCAGCAGCAATGACCGTCGGTTTCCTGTTCTGGATTATCTGGTACATCCTGAGTAATGGCCTGCAATACGTCGATTGGTCATTCATAACCAGCGATTACACCCGTATTGGAGAGCAATCAGGTATCTGGCCGATGATTGTTTCAACCATCTACATGGTGATCGCATCTATCTCTATCGCAGCGCCTATCGGCATCATGACGGCAATCTACCTGACCGAATACGCAAAAGTAGGAAGTCGTCTGGTGAAAGTGATTCGATTTTGTACTGAATCACTGGCGGGTATCCCGTCTATCATTTTCGGCTTGTTCGGTATGACATTCTTTGTCGCCGTGCTTGGCCTTGGTTTCTCTATCCTCTCTGGTGCACTGACGCTGAGCATTCTCATCCTGCCAGTGATTATCCGTACCACTGAGGAAGCGCTAATGGCGGTGCCTCAAACCTATCGAGAAGGCTCGTATGGTCTGGGTGCATCGAAAATCTACACCATCTGGAAACTGATTTTGCCAAGTGCCATGCCAGGCATCGTGACTTCCATCATTTTGAGTGTAGGTCGCGTCATTGGCGAATCTGCACCGGTATTTCTGACAGCAGGCATGGTCGCACGTATCCCAGAAAGCGTGTTGGATTCAGGCCGTACACTGACCGTACACCTCTACAAATTAACCCAGGAGCTCTACACCATTCACGAATGGAACCAGGCATATGCCACCGCGACAGTGCTGATTGTTGTCGTGCTGTTTATCAACATGCTGACCAAGATTATCGCCAGCAAATTTAGCAAAGCCACTTACTGAGCCCGGGAGAGAACACAATGATGACTGCAACTGCAATGAACACAGCAAACAAATTCGATATTGAAAACCTGAACCTGTTTTATAACAACGGCGCTAACCACGCACTGAAAGACATCACCCTGCCGATCCCAAGCAAGAAAGTAACGGCCCTGATAGGTCCTTCAGGCTGCGGTAAATCTACCCTGCTACGTTGCCTGAACCGCATGAATGACCTGATTGAAGGGGTTAAAATCAACGGTCGCTTGGAGATGGACCGAGAGAACGTTTACGGTAACATCGACATCGCCAACCTTCGTATCAAGGTGGGCATGGTCTTCCAAAAGCCAAACCCTTTCCCAATGAGCATCTACGACAATGTGGCTTATGGCCTGCGTGCACAAGGCGTGACTGACAAGAAAAAGCTGGATGAAGTGGTAGAGAAAAGCCTGCGTGGTGCAGCGCTTTGGGAAGAAGTAAAAGATCGCCTGAAATCTCACGCTTTCGGTCTGTCTGGCGGCCAGCAGCAACGTCTGTGTATCGCCCGTACCATTGCCATGGAGCCAGAAGTGATTCTGATGGACGAACCGACTTCTGCACTTGACCCGATCGCCACCAAGAAAATCGAAGATTTGATGGAAGAGCTCAAGAAGAACTACACCATCGTCATCGTCACGCACTCTATGCAACAAGCACGTCGTATTTCAGACCGCACCGCCTTCTTCCTGATGGGCGAATTGGTGGAACATGATGAAACTGCCAACCTGTTTGCCAACCCACGTGACGATCGTACCCGTGGTTATGTGAACGGAGATTTTGGTTAAAAACCAACCGTTCAGTACAAGAGCTTCTCATTACTACTATAACAATCGCGATGGATTATTTTGCCCCCGTCTCCCGGGGGCTTTTTTCGTAATGCCCTAAAAAGCACCCTCTCATAACCTCATGATATTTATAAAATATCGACACTTTGGTTAACGGTTCGTTGAGACAATTCTTAAAACGAACAAACCCTGTCCAAGTTCCGCAATTTAATACCAAATTGACAGATTTCTGACTTGCTAAGCGACTAAGATTCATAATAATCATTGAACCAAGCCAATCAGGCGCTGTCTCTACGTGACGAAATGTAGAAACACTCAGAGATCAATCTGGAGTTAATAATGAAAAAGATGGCAATCGCAATGCTGGTCGCTCCTGCAATTCTGGCAGGCTGTGCAACCAGCACTTCAGGCAAAGGTGACGCAATGGAAGTGTCTCAAGCAAACATGCAGCACCACAACTGGGTTTTGGAAAGCGTTGATGGTCAACCACTGAGCCTGCCAGAAGGTTTTGCAGCACCAAGCTTAGAAATTGGTGAGTCATTCACAGCAAACGGCCATGGCGGCTGTAACCGTTACTTCGGTCAAGGTGAGCTGAAAGGCAGCAAATTCCGCATCGACAAAATGGCTAGCACCATGATGGCGTGTCCTGAGCCTGCGATGAAGCTGGAAGGTGTGATGACCAATGTGCTGAGCGATTGGAGTGATGTCACACTAACCAAACAGACACTGGTTCTTGAGAACGGCGAGCACGTTCTGACTTTCCAACTGCGTGATTGGGTAAACTAAACCCACACGAAGTGATGAGGACACCTGAAGTCAGGTGTTTCTAACAGCCTCCTCCGGGAGGCTGAATTGTTTCTGGCACATACACCCAGTTATATGTTCCCCTGCCTTCGGCAACAACCTTACCCAGCGCCACCTCTCCGTAAGCCAACACTTTCGCTGCATCGAGAGACTTCGCTTCCTGAACAGTCACACCACCGATAGAAATCGATATGGTTGCCGGGCCTTCCTCTTTGTCAAAAGGCAATCTCAGCTTCTGCACCGCTTCAATACAGGCTTCCGCCATTGGCGCACCGTCCTTTGTGTTGGGCAAAAGAACCGCAAAGGTTTCACCGCTGTAACGTGCCAGCAAATCACCAGGGCGCTTGAGGGTATCTGATATCGCAGCGCCAATCAGCCGGATAGCCTTATCTCCCGCTACCCTGCCATGTTTAGTGTTGTACTTAGACATTTGATCGATTTCGATGATCATCAGACTGATAAACAGATTGTCTCGCTGACTTCGTCGCACTTCGGCTTCCACAATCAATTTGAAGTAATCCCGGTTGTAATACCCCGTCAGACCATCACTTTTAGAAAGCTTTTCCAGTTTCTTGTTCGCATCACGAAGTTCCCGCGTTTTTTCGTCGACCCGTCTTTGAATCGTCATCGCACGGTATTGCAGCATGTAGAGAAGATAAGCAAGTAAAGAGAAAATCAGTACGCCGATAAAGAAAATCAGATGCGGAACAATACTCATCCGGGAATGAACATAAGACGCCGATGGCGTGCCTCGCAACAACCATTCCCTTCCGGCAAAGAAGATAGGTTCAGACTCATAACGCAGCGCTTCAACGGGCGGTTGGGCCAAATCAACCACGTTGCTGTAAATCACACCGCTTTGCTCAGAAAGCCCTTTGTCCACCAACTCAAGGTTGATCGACTCTTTCACTGTGTTGTTAATGGCCAGATTAAAAATATCGGAGACATCAAACAGTGCCACTAAAAAGCCGCGCAGTGCTTCCTCCCTGTCGGCATCCGTCTCCGGATCGCCAAAAAACACCGGTAACAGCATTAGAAATCCGCTGTGATCTTCAAACTCGCGCTTCAAGCGAATCGCTGGCGTAGCGATGGGGACACCGCGATACCAGCTCATTTCCAGTGCATCTTTCATTAACGGGCGGGAAGCAAGATCGAAACCCATGACATTTTGGTTGTTTTCGTAAGGATGAACATAACGAACAGGAAAGTAGCGGCTGCGACTTACCGCAGACACCAGATTACCCTCTTCACTGAGCTCGACAATCTCAAACAAAGCGAATTCTAATGCCGCTTCTGCTTCATAGAGTTCACGGTCATTTTCGTTGACCACTTCCGCCCACTCCATTGCGTGGATATTGGGGTGTCTGTCCATGACGGCTTGGGAAAGATTGATGAAGGCATTTTCATTGATGTCTTCATTCATCAGCAATTGATTTCGGAGGGCGTACATGAGCTCAATGCCGATGTTTAACTCGCGCCCGAGAGAGAGCGCCGCATTCTCGACATCTTTCTGAATTTCATGCTCGATTGATTGCTGTTCAGACTGGTAAAGAGACATGGCGGCCAGGAACGAAAAAAACAGCCCCACAAAGACTGTAAGTATCGTTGAATATAAAACCCGCTTCGCCATCCCTTCATTGCCCTTTTCAATATGTTAACTAATTGTTGGACATAATCTTAGATCCCGCCAGCATTGGGCAGTCGATACAGCGTAACCGCACGTTGAAATACAATAACGCCCGGACCTTTAAAAAGACCCAGGCGCTTTGTTAATGTTCCGTAAACTTTTCTACTCTGTTGCAGAGCGCAACGTTTTCGCTGCTTCCACCAAGTTAGTCAATGCCGCTTCTACTTCCGTCCAGTTGCGGGTTTTCAAGCCACAGTCTGGGTTGACCCACAAACGTGCATCCGGAATGGTTTTACGCGCTTTTTCTAGCAATCCAATGATGCTTTCCACTGAAGGAATGTTTGGTGAATGTATGTCGTAAACGCCAGGACCAATTTCATTTGGATACGCAAAGTCTTCAAATGCTCCAAGCAACTCCATGTCAGAACGAGAGGTTTCGATGGTGATGACATCAGCATCCAGCGCCGCCACAGAATCAATGATGTCGTTGAATTCGCTGTAACACATATGGGTGTGAATTTGGGTGTCAGACACCGCACTGGAGGCTGAGATCTTAAACGCGTTGACCGCCCAATCCAGATAGGTTTGCCACTCACTGGCTTTCAGCGGCATCCCTTCGCGAATAGCAGGCTCATCTATCTGGATGATCTTGATACCTGCTTCCTGTAGGTCAGTCACTTCATCACGCAAGGCCAGTGCGATTTGCTCTGCAATTTGCTGACGTGAAAGATCTTCGCGTGGGAACGTCCAACCCAGAATCGTCACCGGTCCTGTCAGCATGCCTTTGACGGGTTTTTCTGATAATGACTGTGCGTAGGCCGCCCATTCAACAGTGATCGGTGATTCACGGGAAATATCGCCAACGATCACCGCTGGTTTCACGCAACGCGAACCATAACTTTGTACCCAACCAAATCGTGTCGCTGCGAAGCCATCGAGATTTTCGGCAAAGTATTCCACCATGTCGTTCCGTTCAGGCTCTCCGTGAACCAAGACATCCAGCCCCAGTTTTTCCTGACGCTCAATGGCATCTTTGATGTGTTCTTGCATTGCCGCGACGTATTCCGTCTCGGAAAGGGTTCCGGTTTTATAGCCACGACGCTGTTGGCGGATTTCGCCAGTTTGCGGGAAAGAACCGATGGTGGTGGTTGGGAACTGGGGAAGATTCAGTGCCGCCTTCTGTGCTTTGGCGCGTTCCACGTAATTCTCTTCACGCTCAGCCAATGCTGCCGTTATTCCGTTTACACGTGCCTGTACATCAGGTTTGTTCACCCGCGTGCTCGTCGCTCTGGCTTCAATAGCCGCACTGTATTCACGACATTGTGCAATGGCTGACTCGTGACCATTCAGAGCATCAGCAAGCAAAGTCACTTCGTGGGTTTTCTGCTTGGCAAAAGCCAGCCAGGATTGCACTTCCGGATCGAGATCGGTTTCCTGATCTAAATCTACCGGTGTGTGCAGCAACGAGCAGCTTGTCGAAACCCACGCCCTGTCTCCCAGCTTTTCAACCACAGGAGACAGCGAATTAAGCCAGGTATTCAGGTTCGCCTTCCACACATTCCGGCCGTTGATGGCTCCTAAAGAGATGATCCAGTCTTGCGGCACCTGGTTGATGACAGCATTGAGCTGTTGTGGTACCACACTCAAATCGATATGAAGACCATTCACTTTCAGCTCGGAAATAATGTCCAGCTGCTGTTCTACAGATTCAAAGTAAGTCGTCAGCAACAGCTTCACATCACCTGCAATCACCTGATACGCGAGTTTATAGGCTTTTCGCCAAGACTCAGGCAGCTCTAATGCCAGAATTGGCTCATCAATTTGCACCCATTCAACGCCTTGTGCTTTGAATTTGGCAAAGATTTGTTGGTAGACAGAAAGCAGACGTGGCAACAGATCTAAGCGGTTAAAACCGGCTTCTTTTTCTTTGCCCAAGTAGAGGTAAGAGATGGGTCCCAGAATGACTGGTTTAACAGTGTGCCCCGCCTTTTGCGCCTCGTTAACCTCATCGAAAATTTGGTTCCAGCTCAGGTTAAACTCATCATCCTTGGTGAATTCAGGAACTATATAGTGGTAATTGGTGTTAAACCATTTCGTCATGTCTGACGCCGCGCAACTGCATCCTGTCGGTGCTTTCCCGCGGGCAATACGAAACAAGGTATCCAAATCTGGATGGCCGCTGCGATGACGTTTCGGGATATGGCCTAAAGTCAGGCTGGTTTGTAGCACCTGATCGTACCAAGCGAAATCACCGACAGTGACAAAAGAAAGGCCCGCGTCCTTTTGTACCTGCCAGTTGTGATGGCGAATTGTCGCGCCAACATCCAGCAATCCTTGTTGATTGATTTCACCTTGCCAGTATTGTTCGAGTGCAAATTTCAGTTCGCGTTTGTTACCGATGCGAGGGTAACCAAGAATATGCGTTGTGGTCATGACTCTTTCCTTATTTTTAGCCGTCCAGATGTTTACATGTCCACATTGATTCATTAGAGTGCATAAAACAAACTCAAATTACTCAAACGGATGTTGAGAAAAATTCATGCTAGAAGTGAAACACTTACGTACGTTGGCGGTACTCAGAGACACGGGCTCATTGACCTCAACCGCCACACAATTGTGCTTGACTCAATCCGCATTGAGTCATCAACTCAAAGACTTAGAACAGCGTATCGGCGCGCCTCTGTTTCTTCGTAAAACCCGCCCTGTGCGCTTTACCGCTGAAGGTCAGGTACTTCTGAAACTGGCGGATGATGTGCTGCCAAGACTCGCTCAAGCAGAAACTGAGTTGGCCGCTTTGAAGGAAGACGCGCAAGGACGCCTGCACATGGCTATCGAGTGCCATTCCTGTTTCCAATGGCTGATGCCAGCACTAAAAGAGTACAAAATCAGCTGGCCCTTGGTCACACTGGATTTCTCTTCAGGATTTGGCTTTGAACCATTACCAGCGCTGGCCGGTGGTGAACTGGATTTGGTGATCACTTCTGACATTGCGCCTCGCAGCGAAATTCATTACGAAGCGTTGTTTGATTTCGAGATGCGTTTAGTGCTGGCTGACAACCACCCATTGGCGAGTAAAAAGTCCATTGAGCCGGAAGACTTGGCTAACGAAACCTTGCTGACCTATCCGGTTCAGCGTCAGCGAATGGATGTGATTAAGCATTTCCTGCAACCCGCAGGTATCGAGCCCGCGCACTTCAAATCGGCTGACAACACCTTAATGCTTATCCAAATGGTGACCGCAGGCCTTGGTGTAGCAGCACTTCCTAATTGGGCAATCAGCGAGTTTTCTCGGCAAGGCTTGGTTGTAGACAGACCTTTAGGGAAGGGATTATGGCGACGCTTATTTGCGGCGGTCAGAAACCAGGAGGCACAACGTCCGTACCTTCAAGCTTTCTTTTCCACCGCCCGTAACCAATGCCACACACACTTGGAAGGCATTAAGCGCGTGTAACTTTAGGGTCTGCTGACCTTTGGGACTATTTTTGACGAAGCTGGTTCACCAGTGGATCGTAATAGCACCCCATGGCGTCGATTTTGGCCTGGAACTCTTGTAAATCTAGGTCGAATTGCGACGCCAAATCATCCAGTGAAGAACATTCAAGACGAAGCTTTTCATTCACGATGCCATACATGATGGCGCTATCGAGGTGATCAAGGTTATGTATTTCCATGATGGCAATCCTACACGCGGACACATACTTAAAGCATAGTTCGGCTGCCGTCCTGCCAGTGTGAATCAAACAACAAAAAAGGCACTTCACGTGCCTTTTTATTGCTGCTGAGACAGGGATTCCTGAAACGGCTAGATAACGCTCGACAAAGCCACACCGGATGCGCATCCGATCACCAGCAAGGTGACACAAAGCTGTGCCAGATGAGGGGTGGTCTGTCGAACTAAGTGGGAAGTCCACACAATGACACCGGCAATCGCCAGACCTAGGCTGATTACGACTGTCGACACCAGCGATTGAGCCGCTTCCGGCTCCAACATCATGCTTGCCACAGCCAGTGTCACGGCGGTCAACATCACTGCGACAACGCCAATCACGGGCAAAATACGGTGGAACGCCTGCAGACGAGAACGCGCTCTAACCAGCAAACAGTGTGCGGTGATTGCCCCTACCAGAAGTACCTGCGATATCATCAATAACGTGGTGATCACGCCCTGCTCAACACTGGTCATCAAAAGTGCCAGCACGCCAAAGGCATTTGAAAGATGCAATAACGGCACGGGTCCCGTTTGACGTGTTTTGCCTGATTTAGATCGCAGCGAGAAAATGCCGAGGGTAATAAAAGGCAGCGCTGAAAATGGCGAGAAAGGAACAGTTAGCGCCCAGCCAACAACCAAGAACCAGAAAGCTTTGTGTAAACGCCCACGCTGCCCCGGACAAATGTCCCCTTTCAGCAGGACTAAGGTTAAAACAGCTTGTGCTCCCAGCACACCCGCAAGCGTCACTGCGCTAAAAATTTCGTACATCTTTTCTTACCCAGATCAATTGAACACCGATTATATACCGAATAAAAGCGATATACCCAAATGATCTGAATGAAGCGTCTTCAGATTTTTTCGGTCTAAAACCACACTAAAAGTGTGTAACAACGTTGAGGCGCTCACAGTTATTGACGATTATTTTGCAATCAGTCGCATGGATATGTAACTGTTTTTATATCAAGACTGCAAATGTGAACACGCTTCAAAAAAATGACCTAGTGAAGAGTAAAAATCTAGGTGTATTGATGATTTCAACTAACAGGATGACAAGTGCGGGATATGGAATTGTCCTTATCACAGTACAAAACCCAAGTGTTAGAGCTGCTGACTGACCGAACACATGCTGCAGCGTTCAACACAACACGCGCCACCTACCTTCGCACCCGTATTATGGCGCTTTGCTATATTTGGGCGGCGCTCTGTCTGCTTTGGATCCCCATTGACGCGATACTTCTTGAAGACGCAGCTGGCTCCATAGCCATCCTGAGACTGAAGCTTTCTGCTGTGTTGATATTTATTGGCTGGATGACCAGTCTACGCAGCACATTAAGCGCCTGTAGAAATGGCATATTTGCGCTGGTCTTCAGCCTGAACATGTTTTACGTGCTAGCAAACCATATCCTTGGCTACCCACATAGTATTGATGCTTTCAGCTACTGCTATAACCTACTGCCATTCGTGTATGTGATGATCCTGACTATTCTTCCCCTAACCGTGAAAGAATCTGTCAGTGTCATGCTAATGACGGTGGTTTCACAAATATATGTCGATGTGCAAAGTGGCGCGTTACTCTCTTTCGAAACGCTGGGGCTCTATTGGTTGCAAACCGTAGTCGGCTTCCTGGTGATTTGGGCACAGACCTCCAAGCTTCACATGATGCTAAGACTCTACCGTCACGCCACGCTCGACCCGCTAACAGGTGTCTACAACCGCCGCATGTTGTTGACGCTTGCCCGTCGGGATTTCGAAAACACCCGTACAAAATCACGCCCCTACTCCGTGCTTCTGATGGATTTGGACAGGTTCAAGCGCGTCAATGACAGATACGGACATCACGCGGGTGACATGGTGCTTCAGGCATTCACCCAGGCCGTGCAGGAAACCCAACGTAAGAGTGATATTTTTGGTCGGTTTGGCGGTGAAGAGTTTATTTTGTTCCTACCACGCTGCAGTGCAGACAACGCACAGTTGGTGGCGGACCGTATTATGACAAGAGTTCGTGATATGGGTATCAAGGTCGATGGTTTTCCTGAACCTTTGAAGGTCACCACCTCTATCGGGATCAGCACCAGCCAGTGTAAAGATGATGACCTCTCCATGATTCTCGAACAGGCAGACCTCGCGCTCTATCAAGCAAAGAATGCTGGCCGTGATCAGAGCAGCACGTTTGATGAGGTGAACGAAGCAGTCGAAGACGGGATGAAGCGCCCGTGGTTGGAATTAGTCAACTAACCCTATTAACAAGGTTCCTGAACAGGGACCTTTTTGTTTTTGGCACCAAGCAGTTGAATCAAAACAATGTTTGCGAACGCGAGTGACAAAGCACCAAAAGTCACAGCGTGCCAACCTCCGATTTCCCAACACCCAATAAGATAGAACCCGCCGAGACTGCCACCCACGTAGTAATGAACCAGATACAATGCCGTTGCAGTCGCTTTCCCCTGTTGCGCTCGACGACTGACCCAACCATAAGCCAGTGAATGGGTGAAAAACGCACCGCCACTGACCACAAGTAAGCCAATCACCACCGCAGCCTGATGCTCAATATTGGCAATCAGAACACCCGTTAATGTCACCAAGGTACCAAACGTCATGCCCGAAATGGGTGAATATCGGTTTGCCCAGCGGCCGCTCAATCTCGAAGTTAGGGTTCCTGCCAGATAACAGATAAAAATGGCGGAAGCGACACTAACCGGGAGGTTGAAAGGCGCGGCAAGCAGACGAAACGTGGTCACAGAGTAGATATTCACGAACACGGCAAAGTTGATACCGCCGATAACCATCGCCATCCACAAAATCGGATTTCTGATGTGCCTACCTACCATTCTGAATTGTTTGAAAAAGGAATCGTTTGAGGGCACAAACTCACGCTGAGGAGGCAACAGACAATACACCAATGCCATCCCCAAGACAGTGAATGTCGCCATGGCAGCCACTGCCCCTTGCCATCCATAGAAGTCAGCTAACATACCGCCGGAAAGGCGTCCAAAAATGCCACCTAAAGAGTTGGCACTGATATAGGCCCCCACTGCAACCACCAAAGCAGTCGGACTGAATTCATCCGCCATATAAGCAACAGCAACAGCCGCATAACCAGCCAGCGCAATACCCATTAATCCCCGGATAGCAACCAAGCCCCAAAAAGATTCAATCAGAAGCGATAACACGCCCACCAATGGCATTAACACCAAACTGAACAGCATCACTGGTCGTCGACCGATTTTTTCTGAAATCACCGCCCATGGAATCAAGCTGACAGACAAACCCAAAGTAGATGATGCCAACAACCAATTTGCTTTGGTGGCTGTCACTTCAAACGCATTGGCAAAAACAGGCAACAAGGGTTGAAACAGATAGAGATTACAGAACACAAGAAAAGAGCCAAATGACAAGGCAAAGGCAGCTTTTCGATAGGCGGGTGTCTGTAATTCAATCATGATGTTATTCACTGTTTTTCTCTGGATATACAGTGAATTTAGCAACGCCCTCATGATAAAAGAAGTATATTAAATATATAGAAGTAAGATCTTTTATTTATACCTACCACGTCTTTCTATGCGGGAACGATAGGAATCGAAATGGATATTCGTCAGTTACGCTACTTCGTCTGCGTTGCAGAACAACAGAATTTCACACGTGCCGCAAGGCAACTCAATATTGCACAACCCGCATTGAGTATCGCCATCAAAAAGCTGGAGCAGAGTATTGGCCTGCCCTTGTTTGATCGGAATGAGCGTCAAGTTCATTTAACCCACGAGGGTGAGATTCTGTTGCCTCATGCTTATCGGGTGCTTCAACAGGTCAAAGACGCCAACACTGCGATGGCAGAGCTTCGCGGGCTACAAAAGGGAGAAGTTCGCGTCGGCGTTCCTGGCATGCTGGGTTCTTATTTCTTCCCTTCGATTCTGATGGGCTTCAAAAGCCGCTACCCAGATCTCAAACTCAGCGTGGTGGAAGCAGGAACACAGTCCATTCGTCAGATGTTATTAGATGGCGACTTGGATATTGGCGTGATACACAATCAAGATGTTCCGTCAGCGCTGGAAACCACTCATCTGATTTCCTCGCAAATGGTGGCGGTCACTTCAACTGACCATCCGTTGGCAGAGCGCGAGTCGATCAGCTTTCAAGAGTTCTTTAATGAAGAGCTGGTGATGTTCAAAAAGGGATACTTTCACCGCGAATTTGTCGACCGGATTTGTGCCAGCCATAAAATCTCACCGCATCTTTCGTTCGAAACGAACCTGTTAGCCATGATCCTCAATATCGTCCGGCATGGATTTGCCATCACGGCACTGCTGGAAATGGTGACAGAACACGAAACGGGGTTGAAACCCATTCCTTTTGAAGAACCAGTCACACTGGACATTGCGATGGCGTGGCGTAAACATGGCTACCTTTCCTTGGCCGACCGCGCCTTTATCGACTTTGTGCAGAATAACAAATAGGAAATCAATGTGAGTCACTATGCCTTTGGCGACAGCAACGCAAGCCTCCATGTCTATATTGAAAAAGCGCCGCCATCTGAAGAACTGTGGGGAGAGGCTCCAGCAAATAGCCACGTTAAAGCCCTTCATGAAGGTGACATCAAATCCCTTGGCAATATAGGCGGTAATGGCTGGCGAAAAGTGTTCAATGTCTACGCCAAGTTGTTGTTCGCTTTTCCAGAGTGTTCCCCATTTAAACCGAGCGGCTTCTCAAGCTGGCAAGATTTCAGAGACCAAGCGCTTTTGCAATCTCAAAGCGGAACGTCACTTCTGTTCGGAGATTGGGATGTCGAGAGAAACGCGAGACAAGGCGGTATCCATATTATTGCCGGGAGAACACATGCCCTGAAATTGGGTCTCTCTGAACAATGTGTCTGGCTGGATAATGAATTTGCCAAACATGCCACCTTGCCTATCTTTATTTGCCCATATTTTGATTATCGCCAACTATCAAACGTGAAAATTGAACGGCTTGTTGGGCTAATTGAAGGTTCACAGAGGTGATCCTTACTGATAGGCATACCGTATTTATTATTCGTAACTTATAGATATTAAATTGTTTTTTAAGTTTCCCAGTCTGTTAACATAATCAAACAACCTTACGACGCAAGACTCAGGTTGTTGAGTTATCCATGCACCGCACAACACCTCAGGGACAGAATAATCGATGAAAACAACGACCCCTCTTCTTACAGCCATTGCACTTTTGCCGTTTGTTGCTCATGCAGGTCTCGCTGAAAAAGGCGGATTGAGTGGTGAAATTTCCGTTATTGCCGGCGCGACATCAACAAATTCTAATCTTTCAACCAAAGGCAATGCGGTTAAAAACGCGCCTTTGAATTCCGAAGGCGAGCAAGAGACAAGCTCTATCGTGGGTGCGCTGGGTAGCGTGGCATATACCTTTGGTCAGAGCTTGGATAAGCAAATTTTCGTCGGTACGTCCCGTGAAGATATCGCCATCGGTACCATTGCACTGGAGCTTGGCTACCAACAAGAGTTTGAATCTGGCACCCGGGTTTCCTTGTCATACCTTCCAACGGTGCTTGCAGAAGATGTATGGACAGATCCTTTCACACTGGGGGCTGCCAGAAGCGAAACGGAAAAATCCGGAGACGCTTACCGACTCCAGTTGGATCGCATTGGCGGCTCTATGCTCTCGCTCGATTTGGCCTACGCTCAAACTGAGGTCGATCTTGAACAAAGCGGCAGCACGCTGGGGCTTTCACCTGCCCAGCAACAAAGTCTGGACCGCAGTGGAGACACCTTCTACTCCAAAGTCAGTTATCGCCAATTTCTTGGCCGCGGATTAGGTGTTTCACCTGCATTCGTGTACATGAAAAACGAATCTGACGGCGATGCCATGTCACACCAAACCTACGGTGGCGAACTCAGCTATTTCAGCTTTGCAGGCCGAAACAAAGTGGTACTGACCGGTAAATACCATTACCGCGATTACGATGCCGTGCATCCGGTGTTTGGCGAAGTGAGAAACGATCAAGAATTCAGCGCATTCCTAGCATACGAATATGCACATTTCTTCGAAGTTCATCCGCTCTCGTTTGTCACACTTGCGGGTTATAACAACACTGACTCAAACATCGACTTCTACAACGCCAGTGAGTTCTTTGGTTCAGTTGGCGTGACCTACCGCTTCTAAACTTCACTTCAAACACGCTCAAATTGACGCCGTCTTGCTATTGGCTAAGACGGCGTTTCTTTTCGTGTCAGAAAATCCTAGCAAATCCATCTTTAAAGCAAATGTTTGAATTAACTGCAATTCACCTCATCAATAGTCCGGTTATTCATTTGCATTCTGAAAATCATTTTGCGAAAAGACAACAAACTTAGGCATCCACCATTTATGTTAACAGAAGAAGATTAACCTATTGATATCTTGATTATTTGGATGCTTCTTAAAAAAGTTGGCCTGTAGGTTGCTTTAGGGAAATAACAGTACGACGTAGAGTAACGAGAGGTCTAAAACAAAAACGAATGGATACTGTTAGCGTGCAAAAAGCAATTAAAAGAGTTTGTTGAGGAGCTTTGTATGATTTGCATGAACAAACACGGTGAGCTAATCCAGCTGCAATACCATAAAAAATGCCCAGTTAAAGGGTCGGTATACGTGAAATATTTGGATGGATTGAAAAAAGGGAATTTTTACATTGAGTTAGAACCTGATTCACTCGTGAAAGTGACGGTTCATTGAACATTGACGCTGTTTTCCTTTAATCGCCGCTGTATCGCGATTGCCTTAACAACAAACCGGGCCTTGAATATCTTCGCCTTTTCACTCTCAAGGCCCAACTCGTTAGCACGATTCGATATCATCAAACTTATCACCATTTATCTCTGAGCTTATCTTTCCTATCAAGGCTTTTTCCTGTCCTAATAGTCCGGGGCGCGCACTTTCCGAGTGGTTTAGATCTTCTAGTCATCGGCCAAATTTCTCCCCCTTTATTCTATCCACAGCTTCTCGCCACATACGATTTGTCCAACATTTTAAATACCAATGAATTAATTGTGTAAATAATTCATACACAAGTGACTCACATTTAACTCGAACCCGTTAAATAGTCCGATACTCACTTCATTAATGACACATCACAATCAAAGCTAAGTCTATCTACTGCCAATTAACAGGTCGTTACAGCGTCCAAAGACAGGATTATTGGCTTAATTGTTTTGGGGAAAGCAACGTGGACAACATAAAAAGATTGAGAAGAGACGTGTTTTTTATGGCCATTAAGGAGTCATTTATAAGCACGGTTCCTTACTTGGTTTTATCTTCCGTTATTGTGCTAATCAACCAGCTTCTGATTTTAACGGATTTCACCACTCCCTATTTGAACAGCATTGTACTCACCAAAATCATTGGTTACATGAGCGACTTTTTCCCCGTCATACTAATGACTTCAATCGCGTTCCACTTTTCAAAACGCAATAATATCAATAATATATTTATCATCACCTTATCTTTCGCGATTTTCATCACCATTGAGTCCATGATAAATGCACACAAAGCTCAATGGTTACTTCATGATGCTGGCGTCTCCTTCTTTGTCCTTATCATTCCCATAGTGTCCGTTGCGCTATTCAACATCCTTCCTCGATTCGAAAAAGACCTGAAGCTATCCAATGGTCAACTTAGCCACGTTTTCTTCCACCTCAAATCTTTTATCCTTATCTATTTTGTCTCGATTGTGGCCTATTTACTGATGATCAAAGGATTGGAGGTCATTGCCAGCAATATCAGTTTCGGCTTTCTGGACTTGGATCTTTTTTCCATCATGACGCTCAGAACGCTTGCGTCACAGTGTCTTTGGTTTTTAGGTGTACATGGCCCCAACACCCTCTCAATAATTGCACCCAGTGGAAGCCTCTCTTTCCCTATCATCAACGATATTTCTTACAAAGCTTTTTATGACGTGTTTGTCATATATGGCGGCTCAGGATCAGGTTTATCATTAATTTTTGCGGCACTTATTTATTCAAAGAGCAAGCACATCAATAAGGTGTCAAAGATCTCTCTTCCTTTCGCGATCTTTAACGTCAACGAAACACTCATCTACGGCTTGCCCATCGTCCTAAACAAGTACCTGCTTGCCCCATTTGTTTTCATTCCTGTATTCAACATCGTCATCGCCTACTTTTACGTTGATTTTTTTGATATTTCCTTCATCAACAATCAGGTTTCCTGGATAACCCCTATATTTATCAACGCCTTTATCGCGACCGATGGACATGGTGGAGCCCTTTTGTTGCAGCTCCTACTGGTCGTTGTAGGCACCTTCATTTACGCACCATTTATCAAGCGGTATTCACTGGCACAGTCTTCTTCCAACCATCTGGAAAACCTGAAAAATAATCTAGAGATGATTGAGTTAATGGAGTCAAACGAAGGCATTAAATCCAATGCTGCAGAATCGAAAATCATCAAATCCAATCAAGAAGTCGACAAAATCATCAAGTTCATCAGCTCAAATAAGCTCGAAGTTCACTACCAACCCAAAGTAGACATTATCGAAGGACGCTGCAGTGCCTACGAAGCCCTACTCAGAATTAGGAGGGACGACGGTACCATCTCAGGCCCATTTTTCCTTGAGTCTCTCGAACTCGCAGGTTTAGCAAGCGTCATTGATCTGTGGGTATGCAAGGAAGTGAGAAAACACTTCCAGATTTGGCGTCTTGGAGGATTCGACCCCAAAATCGCTGTCAACATCCATCCTGACACGCTCACCGATAACAAAACCATTGAGCTAATTATCAGAGAACTAAAAGGACTGAGTGTCGAGTTTGAAATTATTGAGCGTGATTCTATCAAAAGCCCCAGTTCTATCGCCAATATTATGCGGCTTCATGACAACGGATTTGGTATTTCACTTGACGACTTCGGCGTTGGCTACAGCTCATTTGAAACGCTGACCTTCCTGCCAATCAATACAATAAAAATCGATAAGTCTCTGATTGACAACATCGAATCAGAAAAGGGGTATCACATTTGTAAGAACATTTTTACCCTATGCAATGACCTAGGTCTCCACTGCGTGGCTGAAGGGGTTGAGAAAGACATCCAATATTTAAAATTGAAAACGATGGGAGTGAGATACATCCAAGGTTTTTACTTTGAGAGAGCAATTCCTTTTGATCATATTGATAGATTTAAACCTCGATTCAAAGATCACGAGTCTTATCAGAAAGTTGCGACATAGTTGTCTCTCACCTCCTCACAGGATGGAGTTCTACAACCCTTTAAATACTCCAGCAAGAAAGTCACCTAATCGCTACAAGTGTTGGTAAATATGGTGTGAATGGTTAAAAATTCACGCCATTTCTCTCCCAATATAATATTGCGAAAATTTCTCCGTGCTCGAAACACAGTTGATAACAATCTTTAGCCGTCTTCAAACGGACAGAACCAATTAGAACTAATCAATTAAATTGAAGCTTTCAACTGTGCTGCCTCTTTTTTAATCTTTGGAGAAATAATATGAAAAAATCAATGCTGGCATTAGCTGTGGTATTTGCTTCTTTTGGCGCCCAAGCAAATGACTTTAGTGGTTCTCGTATCGGTGCAGGCTACAATCTAACAGCCGGAACCTATGTCTCATATGAGCTGAAAGGAATTAATTACGGCCACAACAGTACAGGTGACGGTTTCAATCTCACTTACGGTTACGACTTCAACCAAATGGTTGGACTTAATATCAGCTATTACGAAACCAGTGGTGACAAGCGTAGATATGATCACTACGAATTTGAGGGTTCAAGCTTTCTCGTAGATGCTGATATTGGCTGGACATTCGACATGGGTGGTTGGAGTATTAAACCTTACGGCGCTGTTGGCCTTGGCTACCATAAAATGGATGTTACAAGAACTAGCCCAAGCGAAACCGTAAAATCTGATTCATTCAGTGAGACTGGCTTCCTTTTCGGTGTCGGTGCCCGCGCCCAATTCAATAATGGCGCGTATCTCGAAGTCCGCGAAGACATCTTGATTGGTGTTGATCATACTGATAGCTCGCGTTTTGCCTTGATTGCCGGTTACAAGTTTTAACGCCGACCCAGCACCTACCTCGAGCAAACCTTGCGAGACTGCAAGACACTGATACTTTAGGGGGTTGTTTAAACAACCCCCTTAGTTTTTCGTTATTCACCAATTTGTCTCCGCATTAATCAATGCCTGCTGGGATATTCAAGCCAAATCCCTTTCAAATTTACGGATTTATTCGATCTGGCTCTCACCTGCGCAAGCCGCTATAATTCACGCCTCGCGAGAAAGAGGTTAAAAAATGCGCAATTCTGTAACTCCGATTTTCGATTACCCGAAATACTGGGCTGAGTGTTTTGGTCCTGCTCCTTTTCTGCCTACCAGCAGAGAAGAAATGGACATGCTCGGCTGGGATAGCTGTGACATCATCATTGTTACCGGCGATGCCTATGTCGACCATCCTAGCTTTGGTATGGCAGTTATCGGTCGTACGCTTGAGGCGCAAGGCTTCCGCGTAGGCATTATCTCGCAGCCAGAATGGCAGGATAAGAAAGCCTTTATGGCACTTGGCCAGCCTAACCTCTTCTTCGGTGTAACAGCCGGTAACATGGACTCCATGATTAACCGCTACACCGCTGACCGTAAACCTCGCCATGATGACGCCTACACAGCAGGTAATGCTGGCGGAAAGCGTCCGGATCGTGCTGTATTGGTTTACTCGCAACGCTGTAAAGAAGCATACAAAGACACCCCTATCGTACTGGGCGGTATCGAAGCCAGCCTTCGTCGTCTTGCGCATTACGATTACTGGTCAGACAAAGTTCGTCGTTCAGTCCTGTGCGATGCCAAAGCTGACATTTTATTGTTCGGTAACGCAGAGCGTGCGCTGGTTGACGTGGCACACCGCCTTTCTCGTGGCGAAAATATCGCGGATATGACCCGTATTCCTGGCACCGCAGTGATGCTGAAAAAAGTGCCGGAAGACATGAAGGAAATCGACAGCTCACGTATCGATAAGCCAGGCAAAGCGATGGTGATGCCAAACCCATACGCAACAGAAACTGCCTGCGCAACCGATAAAAGTGAAGTAAAAGAAGAAGCGCCGAAGCCTGTGATGGTTCGCCCTTCCCGCCACGATGCGGAAAATAGCTTCGTTCGTCTGCCTTCTTACGAAAAGCTTCTGAATGACCGCATTCTGTATGCGCACGCAAGCCGCGTGATGCATTTGGAAACCAACCCTTATTCCGCACGTGCGCTGGTGCAAAAGCACGGCGAGCGTGAACTTTGGGTCAACACGCCGCCTATTCCTCTGACAACAGAAGAAATGGACTATGTATTCGGCTTGCCGTTTGCACGTGTTCCTCACCCTAGCTATGGCGATGCGAAAATCCCTGCGTATGAGATGATCAAAACCTCGGTCAACATCATGCGTGGTTGTTTTGGTGGTTGTTCTTTCTGTTCGATTACCGAGCACGAAGGCCGCATCATCCAGAACCGTTCAAAGGATTCCATCCTCAACGAGATCAAAGAAATCAAAGAAAAGGTACCGGGCTTTACCGGTGTGATTTCTGACTTGGGTGGTCCAACCGCAAACATGTACCGTTTGGGCTGTTCAGACCCACGCGCAGAGAAGAACTGTCGTCGTCCTTCCTGTGTCTTCCCGAAAATCTGTGAAAAGCTGGACACCGACCACAAACACACTATCGACCTCTACCGCGAAGCGCGCGAGCTTGAAGGTGTGAAGAAAGTGGTTATCGCATCCGGTGTTCGTTATGACCTGGCGATTGAATCGCCTGAGTACGTGAAAGAGTTGGTCACTCACCACGTGGGTGGTTATCTGAAAATCGCGCCTGAGCACACAGAGAAAGGCACACTGGATCTGATGATGAAGCCGGGCATGGGCACCTATGACCGCTTTAAAGAGCTGTTCGAGAAATACTCGAAAGAAGCGGGTAAGAAACAGTACCTGATCCCTTACTTCATCGCAGCGCACCCTGGCTGTACTGATGAAGACATGATGAATCTGGCACTGTGGCTGAAAGAAAACGATTTCCGTTGTGACCAGGTACAGAACTTCTACCCATCACCGATGTGTAATGCAACGGCGATGTACCATGCGGAAACTAACCCGCTGAAACGCGTGAAGTATAAGAAGCGTGAAGACTTGTTCGTCGCCAAAGGTGAGCGCCAGCGTCGTCTGCATAAAGCCTTCCTGCGCTACCACGATCCAGCAAACTGGCCTTTACTGCGTGAAGCATTGATCACTATGGGCAAACGCCACCTGATTGGTGACCGTCCGGGCTGTCTGGTACCTCGCGAAGGCACAGAAGCGGAAATGACACCGGCACAACGTCGTGGTTCAAGCCGTCATGGCGCTAAACGCTTTGCAACTAAACACCCGAACCAGCCAGATATTCGTAAGCCTAACCAGCGTAGCGGCAAACCAGCAGGCAAGAAACCAACCAATGGCAAAGCAACGCCACAAGGTGGTAAGCCAAAAGCACATTCAAATGCTGGCGGTAAACCAGCACAAGGTGGAAAGAAACGCCCTGCTGGAAACAGAAGCCGTCAGGCGGTGAGATAATCTTCTAACAAAAAAGCGAACCATCCGGTTCGCTTTTTTTATTCCGTTTAACGTTAAACGTTTAACGCATTAATTCTGAAATCACCAACAACACCACAGCCAATGCGACTGTAGAAACAGCGCCAATCAAAAACTTCTTCTGGGACTTTTCATCGAGGAACTTGGCAACCAAAACGCCAATAATGATCAGGCCAACAATAAATCCAATTTTAATCATTCTGATACCTCTGAATGAGATAGTTCAGATCGTCTCTTACAACCATCCATTTGATTTTTAAAGCTAACACATATCGGTTCCCAGCGTAACAACTACCCAATTGTAAATTACACCCCCCTTAAAGCCGCTGAATTGTGACACTCGAACCAGCATACAGGTCATAGGTACGTTTGATGGCACGTTGGGGTATCAAATTATGAATAACACTCTAAATAAAGCATAGAGTGCTACTTTTAAGCATGTACCCAGATCTAAATAACTCAGATGGCAAGGTAGTCATGAGTATGGTTTTCTCACGTGCCGTCCTAAATACAACTAGGGAGATCGTGAAATGTTGAAGAAATTGACAGCAGAGTTTATTGGCACCTTTTGGTTGGTGCTTGGGGGTTGCGGTAGTGCTGTATTCGCAGCCGCTTTTCCGGAACTTGGTATAGGCTTCTTGGGCGTCGCCCTCGCCTTCGGTTTAACCGTGGTGACCATGGCTTACGCCATTGGCCATATTTCCGGTTGTCACCTCAACCCAGCCGTATCCTTTGGCCTATGGGCCGGCGGACGCTTTCCTACCGCTGAGCTGATTCCCTATATGCTGGTTCAGGTCGCTGGGGGTATTGTCGGCGCCTATGTTGTTTATATTATTGCCAGCGGCGCACCGGGTTTTGACTTAGCAGGTGGCTTGGCATCAAATGGCTATGGTGACCATTCACCAGGCGGCTATGACATGCTTTCCGGCTTTATCACCGAAGTGCTGATGACCTTTATGTTCCTGATCGTCATCATGGGGGCGACCCACAAACTGGCAAGTCCAGGCATGGCGGGATTGGCGATTGGTCTTGCCCTGACTTTGATCCACCTCATCAGTATTCCAATCACAAACACGTCAGTGAACCCTGCACGAAGCACGGGGCCTGCACTGCTTGTTGGTGACTGGGCAATGGCACAACTTTGGATGTTCTGGGTGGCCCCATTGATTGGTGCTTTCATCGCCGGTGTGGTTTACCGCTGGCTGAGTCCGAACGAAGATTAAATACTCCATGAAAAAGCCCCGACAATTCGGGGCTTTTTTATACCTAAACAACCTGAAAATGCTGGATTCAGGCTGTTTAGGTATACTAAATCTCTACGTGTTCGGCGGGACAACTCAGCATCCACCTTATCCCGTACTTGTCCGTCACCATACCAAAGCGCACTTTCCAAAACGTGTAATCCAACGGCATCACAATTTGCCCCATTTCAGAAAGCGCCATAAAGACTTGGTTCTGTCTTTTCTCATCCTCAAAACTGACATGGAACGCAACATCGCCAGAGCCTTGCGCCAACGAATCGTCTAACCCATCGGACGCATAGAAGCTCACTTCCGGCGATTCGAATTCCGCATGCATGACTCTACTGAGTAAATGATTGGGAAACTCCACCGGAGATTCGTCAAATGTCGCGATTGTCTTAATTTCCCCGTTAAGTGCCTGACTGTAAAAGCCAAGAGCCTCTCTACATACACCATGGAACGTCACATGTGGCTTAATCTTGCTCATGTCTGACTCCTTTCCATCTATCTATGAATCAGACTATCAGGTGCCACTTTACGCCCCGCCTAATAATTAAGACGTTTGAAGATTTATACCAATCACAGTAAGTAGATGATCAGAGATAGCGCAGGAAAAATGCTCGAG
>NZ_LASY01000065.1:0-50079 GCF_000973155.1 Grimontia sp. AD028
CTTAACTGATCGGCATTAGGTCTTTCGACCGGCTCTCTTTCCCTCAATATTCTGCGTTGAATTCGCTGTTAAACCAGTTTGGTTTCAACGGCTTCGTTCACTCGGGTAATGCGGCTGACAATATAGTTCAGCAGCACACCGTACATAGGAACGAACAAGCCAAGGCTGATCACCAGTTTGAATGCATAATCGACCAGCGCGATTTCTACCCAGTTCTCCGCCATAAAGGCATCCGGACTGTTATAGAAAGCAATCGCAAAGAACGCCAAGGTATCAATCGCATTACCAAACAGCGTTGAACAGCTTGGTGCCACCCACCATTGCTTGGTTTGGCGCAGACGGTTGAAAACATGGATATCGAGGATTTGTCCCAGCAGGTAAGCCATAAAGCTTGCTGCAGCGATACGCGCAACGAACAGATTAAACTCAGTCAGATGACCCAGTCCCTGATATTCGCCTTGGTAGAAAAGGACCGACAGCACATAGGAGATCAATAACGACGGTACCATGACCGCGAAAATGATCCGGCGCGCAAGGCCCGCACCAAAGATGCGAACGGTTAGATCGGTTGCCAAAAAAATGAACGGGAAAGTAAACGCACCCCAAGTGGTGTGAAACCCGAAAACGGTAAATGGCAGCTGAACCAGATAGTTACTGGATGCAATGATAACCAGGTGGAAAACCACCAGGAAAGAGAGGGCTTTGCGCTGTTGCGCGGGCGTAAAAGTGCTCATTGTGAACCTTTTTGTCATTGGGGGTGAGGGAACCCAAATTACCAACTCACCAGATTCTGTGATCTGGCTCCTAAGAAGGTGGCGAATTATACATCAATTCCGGCGAATGCCAACTGCTGCAAATTAGTCGGTTTCTAATGCAGCTTAGCCAAGCTGTGTCGACAGCCAGCTGTTCAGAAACGCAAGCTCTTCATCACCTTCTGCGCCTAGCCTTTCCAGCCAAACACTGGCGCTGTAATGCTCGGCACGCAGCATAAATGGCACGCCTTCAAAGTCGATAAGCCAGCTTAATAAGTCCGCGTCGGTTTGTTTTTCCGTGACCTTAGCGTCAATCAGTTGGCAAAACGCCATCAAATGTTGCTCGGCGTTATCAAAATCCAGCGCATCTGCAGCCAGCACCAACCGACCTGCTTCGCTGTCATGGTGGGAAAGACGGAAAGTAGGGTTATCCATAACTCGGCTCATCGTCATTAAGGGTGATATGGTCTTCAATCACATCGAGGAATACGTTGCCGTATTTTTCAAGCTTGCGCTGACCGACACCATTCACCGCCAGCAACTCACCTTGTGAAGTCGGGATCATCTCCGCCATCTCAATCAAGGTGGCATCGTTGAAGACCACGTATGGTGGAATGTCTTCTTCATCCGCAATCGCTTTACGGAGCTTGCGAAGTTTGGCGAACAGTTTCTTGTCGTAGTTGCGCTTACCAAGTTTGTCAGCTTTGCTGCGTGGCGACAGTCCCAATCGCGGCACCGCAAGTTCTAGCGCAATTTCCCCGCGAAGCACCGGACGCGCCTCTTCGGTCAATTGCAGCACAGAGCTTCGGGCGATGTTCTGCACCAGATAACCACGGTGGATAAGCTGACGGAAAATGCTGACCCAGTATTCATGGCTGAACGCTTTCCCCAGACCATAGGTGCTGAGCTTTTCGTGTCCGTGTTCCTTAATACGCTGGTTCTGCATCCCACGCAGCACTTCGACTGTGTAGCCCACACCGAAATTCTGGTTCACGCGGTACACGCAGGACAAGGCTTTTTGCGCTTGCTCAGTACCATCAAACAGCGTTGGTGGGTCAAGGCAGATATCGCAGTTGCCGCAAGGCTTCTCGCGATACTCTCCAAAGTAATTCAGCAATACGAGACGGCGGCATGTCAGCGCTTCGGCAAACGCGCCCATGGCATTGAGCTTGTGGCTTTCCACCAGCTTTTGCGGACCATCCGGTTTTTCTTCCAAGCAGCGGTGCAGCCAGCCAATGTCTGAGGGGTCATAAAACATCACTGCTTCTGCTGGCAGACCATCGCGCCCGGCGCGGCCGGTTTCCTGATAGTAGGATTCGATATTGCGCGGGATGTCGTAGTGCACCACAAAACGCACATTGGGTTTGTTGATGCCCATGCCAAAAGCCACTGTCGCGACGACTATCTGCACATCATCTCGCTGAAACGCTTCCTGAACCCAGGCCCGCTGTTCGTTCGTCATGCCTGCATGATAAGCCGCAGCGCGGATATTACTGCCAATCAGCTTTTCCGCCACCTGCTCGACCCGCTTGCGGCTGTTGCAGTAAACGATGCCGCTCTGGCCGGACTGGGTTGCCAGAAACTGGGTCAATTGCGCCAGAGGCTTGTGCTTTTCCACCAAGGTGTAGCGGATATTCGGACGGTCAAAACTGCCAAGATAAATATGCGGATCATTGAGGGCCAGACGCTGGCAGATATCCTGACGCGTAGTGTCATCAGCCGTTGCAGTCAGCGCCATCACAGGCACATCAAGAAAATGCTGCTTCAGGCTGCCAAGCTGGGCGTACTCAGGGCGAAAGTCATGTCCCCACTGACTAATACAGTGCGCTTCATCGACCGCAATCAGGCCAAGGTTGACCGACTGTAGGCGCTCGATGAAATCACGCATCAGAATACGCTCTGGCGATACATACAACAGCTTGAGCGAGCCATTGCGCAGCGATTGCCACGTGGCCGATTGCTCATCTGGATTCATCGAAGAGTTAAGACATGCTGCCTGCACACCATTCGCCAGCAATTGGTCGACCTGATCTTTCATCAAGGAGATCAGCGGCGAGATCACTATGGTGAGGCCATCGCGCACCAAGGCAGGAATTTGATAACAGAGGCTCTTGCCACCGCCTGTTGGCATGATCACCAATGAATCACGCCCGCCAACTGCGGCATCGATGATTTCTTTCTGACCGTCGCGGTAACTGTGATAGCCGAACACTTCCTGCAGAACAGTTTCGTCGTGCGCCAGTGGCGGTGTCATTTCGGCCGAATCGGTAACGGTCATAGAGCCTCTCATCATTGAATAGCCGCTCATTCTAAACGCAGCGGAGCATGGATAAAAGGTCAACGACGACGAACTGTCAGTTCAATTTTTCTCAACAGAAAAGGTGTGCTTCAAAAAGGGAAGTCCATATACTGGCCAAAGCAGCAAAAACTTTTATATATAATGTGGATGCTGGGCACTCTCCAGAAAAATCCGCATCAAACCTTTATTTTTCGCTGCATGCACCGCCATCAGGCGGTTTTTGCTCTTTAGCGTTTTTAGATGTAGAGATTTCGCAGTGAATGATGCGCAACAAACCCGCCGCGGCGTGATGCTGGCGCTGGGCGCTTACACCATGTGGGGCGTTGCTCCGCTTTACTTTAAGGCTCTAACCGATGTACCACCGATGGAAGTGTTGGTGCACCGCGTGATTTGGTCTTTCTTCTTCCTTGCCCTCATTCTTCATACGAGCGGTGGTCTTGCGCGCGTCAAATTGTTACTGAAAGACAAAAAACGTCTTGGCCTTCTGACCATCACTGCCGTGGTGATTGCGGCTAACTGGCTGATTTTTATTTGGGCGGTGAAAAATGACCTGATGCTCGATGCCAGTCTCGGCTATTACATCAACCCACTGATCAATGTGGTTCTTGGTATGGTCTTCCTTGGTGAGCGCTTCAGAAAGCTACAATGGGTTGCCGTAACCTTGGCATTTCTCGGTGTGGCCATTCAGGTCATCACCTTTGGGTCACTGCCTTGGGTCGCACTGGTACTGGCATGTAGTTTCGGCTGCTACGGCCTGCTGCGTAAGAAGATAAACGTCGATGCCGCAACCGGGCTTTTCATCGAAACTCTGGTGCTGATGCCTGTGTCGCTGATTTACCTTTTGTTTATCGCCAGCAGCACCACCTCTGACATGATGCAAAACAGCTGGGGATTGAACCTCCTTCTGATCGCTGCCGGTGTAGTGACGACACTGCCACTGCTTTGCTTTAACGGCGCGGCGACGAAACTGCGTCTCTCGACGTTGGGTTTTTTCCAGTACATCGGCCCAACCATCATGTTCATGTTGGCCGTTGGCCTCTACAACGAGCCGTTCACGACAGATAAAGCGACCACTTTTGCCTTTATCTGGACGGCGCTGGCGATCTTTACTTTCGATGCAGTGAGGCAGCGAAATAAACAGCGAGCGAATCGCTAAGCATTTAAAACGGCGCCTCTAGGTGCCGTTTTTATTTCCTCTTTCCTTTCCCGCTATCTCTCTGCCGTAACGGGAAAAATTCATCTTCATGCCTCGATAATCCGACACTCTTCTCTTCCTTTTGCGGACTATACTCAAAGTCCAACTCTTGGGCGTTAAAAGGAATTACAATGAAAAAACACCCTACCCCTTTTCTTTCCGCACTGGCACTCAGCCTTGCACTTGCTTTTCCTGCTGCCGCCACCACCCAGGGTGAAGCTGCTGACGCCGTTGCGCCGGAGCTCGCGACCGGTAGCGTGATGCGAAAAGCAGTGAAAGGTAAAGAGTGGATGGTGGCCTCTGCCAACCCCCATGCCACCCGAGCAGGTGAAGCCATGCTGCGTGCTGGCGGGAATGCGATTGATGCCATGGTGGCGGTACAAACTGTCCTCGGCTTGGTTGAACCACAAAGCTCAGGTATCGGTGGCGGTGCATTGCTGGTGTATTGGGACAGTGATGCGCAGGCTCTCACCACGTTTGACGGACGCGAAACCGCGCCCAAAGATGCCACGCCTACACTATTCCAGAACGAAAATGGCGAACCGCTGAAATTCTACGATGCCGTGGTCGGTGGACGCTCTGTCGGCACACCTGGCACATTACGCCTGATGCACGATACCCACGCCAAATTCGGAAACCTTTCATGGCGCGCAGTGCTGACGCCGGCCATTGAACTGGCAGAGAACGGCTTTGAAGTCTCACCCCGTCTGGCAGGCCTGATTGAAGGGGATGCCGACAGACTGCGCCGCTACCCGTCAACCTATCAGTATTTTTTTGACGACAATGGTAATCCGCTCACTGTCGGTCACCGTCTGGTGAATCAGGAGTATGCAGATACCTTAAAGCTGGTCGCTCAGGACATTGATAACTTCTACGAAGGCGAGATTGCCGCCGACATCGTGGCGACAGTGCAACACGCCGCGGGCAACCCGGGCATTCTGAGCAAAGAAGATCTGGCTGATTACCGCATTGTGGAGCGCCAGCCTGTTTGTGCGCCTTACCACCAGTACCGTATTTGTGGCATGGGACCACCAACATCCGGCGGTATTACAGTGGGGCAAATTCTGGGGGTACTCAGTCACTTCCCGATGAAGTCACTGGGTAAAGACAACCCTGAAAGCTGGCGCTTGATTGGGGATGCCTCACGGATGGCGTTTGCAGATCGCGGCCGCTACATCGCCGACAGCGATTTTGTGCCAGTGCCAACAGAAGGCCTGCTGGCTCCGGAATACCTCAAAGCCCGTGCCGAGCTGATCCCAGCCGAAGGTGCCATGAAAGAGGTTAGCCCGGGTGAGCCCAAGTTCAGTCACGCTAGCGTTGCGCCAAAACTTGCCGATGACGAGTCTATTGAATTGCCTTCCACCAGCCATTTCTCGATTGTGGATAAAGACGGCAACATCGTTTCTATCACCACTACCATCGAGAACGGCTTTGGCTCACGCCTGATGACACGAGGTTTCTTGCTCAACAACGAGCTCACAGACTTCTCGTTCAAAACCCACGCTAACGGGTATCCGATTGCCAACCACGTTGAGCCGGGCAAACGCCCCCGCTCATCCATGTCGCCAACCATCGTGATGCGTGATGGCAAGCCATACATGGCCGTTGGCTCACCGGGCGGCAGCCGCATCATCGGCTACGTGGCGAAAACCTTGGTCGCGCACCTTGATTGGGGACTCGACATCCAATCTGCTATCGACCTGCCTCACCTTGTAAACCGTTTTGGCACCTACGATCTTGAAGCCGGGACGGATGCAGAAAGTTTCAAGCCAGCGCTTGAAGCAATGGGATATGAAGTCAATATTCGTGACTTAACCTCGGGTATCCACGGTATTGTTATCGATAGCGGCACCTTGGTAGGCGGAGCTGACCCAAGGCGCGAAGGTTTAGTTGTGGCGGATTAACGCCAGGAGCAAAAGAATGTTGCGTAAAGTGAATATGATTGCGCTGTGTACCCTTCTGGGCGCAGCGAGTATCCCAGCGCAGGCGACCGACTTGGGTAGCCTGCTGGGCAGTGCCGAGAAAGAAGCGTCAAACCTGTTGGAAGGCGTGAGCAGCGAAACAGCCAGCAACCCGCTGACCTCTCTGCTTTCTACCGACCTCGGTGTTGACGACAAGCAAGCGGCAGGCGGTGCCGGTGCATTGCTGGCAATGGCTTACCAGACATTGGGCGAAGGCCAGAGCAGCGAACTTCTGAAAATGGTACCGGGTATGGATTCACTGACCAGCATGATCCCGGGTGATTTGGGCAGCAACTTGTCGAACATGGAGTCAGTAGACAAAGTGTTTAACATGTTGGGAATGGACTCAGGTATGGTGCAGAAATTCGCACCTGTGATTTTGAAGCACCTGACAGGTGCTGGCGCGAGTGAATCGCTCATCAGCGATCTGGCAAGTGCCTGGGGCACGCCCGCTTAATCCGACATATCGACACGCCAAAAATAAAAGGGTGGCTCAATGCCACCCTTTCTTTTTCTTCCGACCCCGAATCACATCGCCTCAAGCTTGGCGTATTGGGTTACTAGCCACTTGATGCCTTCCCCGTTAAAGGCCACCTGCACGCGACTTTGCTGGCCGCTGCCTTCAAAGTTGATGATGGTGCCTTCACCGAATTTCGGATGCAGCACGCGCTGGCCTAGCGAGAATCCGGTTTGGTTGAAGTTCTCTTGAGTCTGGGTTTGCGAGAAACGCCCGGATGCTGCGGCAGGACGCGACACTTTCGCGCGCATTCGCACTTCTTCGAGGCAATCTTCAGGCAATTCACGGATAAATCGCGACGCTTTGTGGAACATGTCTTTGCCATAAACTCGGCGCATTTCCGCGTGAGTGATGTAGAGCTTTTTCATCGCACGGGTCATGCCGACATAGCAGAGGCGACGCTCTTCTTCCAAACGTCCGGCTTCTTCCGCCGACATCTGGCTTGGGAACATGCCTTCTTCCACACCCACCATGAACACCATGGGGAACTCAAGGCCTTTGGCACTGTGCAGTGTCATTAGCTGCGCCGCATCGTCAAACTCATCCGCCTGACCTTCACCGGCTTCAAGCGCGGCATGAGAGAGGAACGCCGACAGTGGTGACATTTCTTCCTGCACCTCTTCCGGCACTTCAAACTGACGGGTTGCGGTGACCAGTTCTTCAAGGTTATCAATGCGCGCCTGCGCTTTTTCACCTTTCTCCGCTTCGTACATAGCGCGAAGGCCGGAGTGCTGAATCACGTAGTCCGTTTGCTGGAATAGCGCCATTTCACGGGTGTCGTCTTCCAGTGCATTCACCAGCTCGACAAAACGGCGCAGTGAGTTTGCAGCGCGGCCTGCCAGCACCTGTTCTTCAAGCAGCTGATTACTCGCTTCCCACATGGTTGCACCGCGGTCGCGCGCAGCAAGACGGATGGTTTCGAGGGTGCGATCACCAAGGCCACGCGCTGGCGTATTCACTACGCGCTCAAAAGCGGCATCATCAAAACGGTTACCAATCATGCGAAGGTACGCCAGCGCATCTTTGATTTCCTGACGTTCGAAGAATCGCATGCCACCGTAAATGCGGTACGGCAGACCCGCCTGGATCAGGGCCTCTTCAAGCACGCGGGATTGGGCGTTGTTTCGGTATAAAATCGCGGTGTCATTCAGCGCGCCGCCTTCGTCCTGCCAGGCTTTGATTTTACCCACCACGAAACGGGCTTCATCCAACTCGTTAAACGCACTGTATACAGAAATTAATTCACCTTCCTGACCTTCCGTCCACAGGCTCTTGCCCATGCGCTCGGCGTTGTTTTCAATCAGGTGGTTAGACGCCTTCAGGATGTTGCCGGTCGAGCGGTAATTCTGCTCAAGACGGATGGTTTCAGCGCCAGGGAAGTCCTGCAGGAAGCGGGAGATGTTCTCGATTTTCGCGCCGCGCCAGCCGTAGATGGACTGATCATCATCACCCACGATCATCACTTTGGCACTGTTGCCCGCCATCATACGAAGCCAGGCATATTGGATGTTGTTGGTGTCCTGGAACTCGTCCACCAGAATGTGCTGGAAACGCGCTTGATAGTGCTCACGGATATGCTCTTTATCACGCAGCAGCTCGTGGCAACGCAGCAGCAATTCGGCAAAATCCACCAGACCTGCACGGTCACACGCTTCCTGATAGGCAGCGTAAACACGCAGCCAGGTTTTCTCTACCGGATCAAACTGGGCATCGATGTGATGCGGACGCAGGCCTTCGTCTTTCTTGGCGTTGATATACCAAGACGCCTGACGCGCAGGCCAATGTTTTTCATCAAGATTCTGCGCTTTGATCAGGCGGCGAAGCAAACGCTGTTGATCGTCTGAGTCAAGGATCTGAAAGTCCTGCGGCAGGTTGGCATCCAGATGGTGGGCGCGGAGAATACGGTGACACAAACCGTGGAAAGTGCCACACCAAAGACCGGAGGCCGTCCCCTGCATTAACTGCTCAATACGCCCACGCATTTCTGCGGCGGCTTTATTGGTAAAGGTTACCGCCATCACCGAAAACGGCGAGGCATATTCAACCTGCATTAACCAGGCAATACGATGAACCAGCACACGTGTTTTACCACTGCCTGCGCCCGCCAGAACCAGATAGTTGCCAAGCTGAGCAGCCACTGCCTCGCGTTGTTTGTCATTCAGACCGTCAATCAGGTGGGATACGTCCATCGTTCATTCACTGGTTATTTATACACTGGTTGAGGATTATACCCATAAACCGTCGTGAGTTGCAGGTCTCCTTATCGCACTGCGCTTGTTTTTGAATCTGTAACGGCTTCTGCCTCTTTCTGACTTCATGAATCGCTTTAACGTCTACCGTTTCAAGACAAAAAAACACCTGAAAATTAAAAATAATAAAATCATATATATAGCGGTAATTTTGTTTATTTAAAGAAAAATAAGCTTAAAAAATAACCGTAATGACGAAAGTTTTTATGCTAGAGACCTATCCTTTTGGAAGAGCACTGAATAACCAACAGTGCCATCAGGGACTCCCTGAATAACCTATTGATTATCTTGATGACAAAAGTCTGTAAAGAGAGGAACCATCATGAAAAAGACCAATTTTGCTGTCGCTGCTGCTGTTACCAGTCTTCTTGCTGTAGGTGCTACTACCCTGACAGCTGCTCCCGCTCAAGCAGCAGAGAAAGAAAAATGCTACGGCGTGGTTAAAGCCGGTAAAAACGACTGTGCAACGAACAACAGCTCTTGTGCCGGCACCTCAACCAAAGATGCACAAACCGACGCATTCGTCGTTGTACCAAAAGGTCTGTGTGAGCGTCTGGTTGGCGGTTCAACCACTTCGTCTTAATTGGCATTAAGGGTCCCGGTATGGAAAAGGTATCTCCTTGGGTGGGTGTTGGACTGAGACAACCACACCACGATCACTTTCTTAATCATTCCCCGGATATCGGATGGTTAGAAGTACACAGTGAGAACTTTTTCCTGCCGCACTCAAAAGCCTTTGAGGCGCTGCACACGCTGCGGCGCCACTATGACATCAGTTGCCACGGTGTGGGTTTGTCACTGGGGTCTGTCGATCCGGTGAATAAACACCACCTTGGCAAACTGAAACATCTGGTCGACACCATCGACCCCCTCTTTGTTTCCGACCATTTAAGCTGGAGCTCAGTCGACGGTGAATACTTCAATGACCTGCTGCCTCTGCCTTATACAGAAGAAGCGCTGGAGGTGTTTTGCCGCAATGTCGACGCGACGCAAGATTACCTGAGCCGCCAGATGCTGGTCGAAAACCCTTCGAGCTATTTGAGCTTCAGCCACTCCACCATTCCTGAATGGGAGTTTCTTGCCGAAGTGGCGAGGCGCACTGGCTGTGGTTTATTGCTCGATCTGAATAACATTCATGTCAGCGCCTTCAATCATGGCTTTGATACTGACACTTACCTCGCGGCAATTAATCCAGAGTGGGTGCAGGAAATTCATCTGGCCGGCTTTACCGTGAAGCAGTTGGACGAAGGGGAAATCTGGATTGATACCCACAGCCAACCCGTGTCTGAGCCTGTGTGGTCGCTTTATGAAAAGTGGATTGCCGAGCATGGCGCGCGCCATACCCTGATTGAATGGGATCGCGATATCCCCACGCCGGACGTTTTACTCGGTGAAGCGACAAAAGCCGATCGTATCGTCAAAGCCCTCACGCCATCCGTGAAGGAGGCATCATGAGCGCCCCCAGCCTTGCCTCGCTGCAGCATCAATTTCGCGATGCCCTGCATTATGAGTCACACGATTTACCTGTTGCGAAAGGCGTGACGGAGCCTGAGGCGCTGATACAGGTTTACCGCAACAACTTTGTGATGACCCTGACTGAATGCCTCGAGAACATTTACCCCGTAGCTAACGCTCTAGTGGGTGAAGAGTGCTTTCAGGCCATTGCCCGCCACCATGTACTCGGCACCACCATGGATAACGCCTGCGCCGATCGCTATGGCGCCGGGTTTGCTGACACTATTCGCGCGTTGCCCAACATCATCGAGGCTGTGCCGTATCTGGCAGATATCGCTGAGATTGAATGGCATATCCAATGCGTAAACAGAGCGCCATTGCCTGAGGCATTTCCGGTCGAGGCCTTGTCAGAAGTAACACCGGAAGACTTTCCGCGTATTCAGCTGACGGTTTCTCCCGCATCCGCCGTGATGAAAAGTGACTTTGCTGTCGCCACACTCTGGCAAGCGGTCAGCAATCAGGATGAGGAAGCATTGAACCAGCTGGATTTGATGAGTCCTGAAGCCCTGCTGGTGCAGAAAGATGACGAAGGGATCAGTGTCACCACTATGAGCGATGAAGAAGCCTCGCTGATCCTCGCTTGTAAAGATTTCGCGTTTGGGGAGATTGACCCCGAGCTTTTGCCACACATTTCCGGCGCCATGCTACGCGGTGTTTTCAGCAGCTTTGCACTGGCCAGTGATTAACAAGAAAAAGGAAATCGCACATGTTCGCTGTGATCAATAAAATCGACGACTTGATGGAATCTGCGCTGAAGCCTTTGGTTCCGGTTCTTCTGCTGGTTAGCCGCCTCTGGGTAGCCTGGGTGTTTTTCAAATCCGGCCAGACTAAAATCGCCAGCTGGGACAGCACTCTGTTCCTGTTCGAATACGAATATCAGGTACCGTTTCTTCCTTGGGAAATGGCGGCCTACCTCGGCACAGCGGCGGAGCTCATTTTGCCCGTGTTCCTGGCACTCGGCTTTTTAACACGCCCAGCCGCTTTTGCCCTGTTTGCCTTTAACATTGTTGCCGTGGTCTCTTATCCGGCGCTATGGCCAAAAGGCTTTTTCGACCACCAAATGTGGGGCGTGATGCTGCTCGTCACCATGATTTGGGGACCTGGTATGGCAGCAGTCGATAACTGGTTGAAGAACCGTAACTAGCCCAGCAAGAGCAACTCGGAGAGGTTGGAAACTTCCACGTCCGGCAGTAACGAAGCGCGCCGCTGCAATGTCAGCGGCGTTTTTGTGTCGTTAAACCAACACGCTTTGAAGCCCGACAGTTTCGCCCCTCGCACATCGGCTTTGAGGTGATCGCCAACATGGAGAATGGTGTCTACGGGAATATTCAGGATGGATTGCGCCTTGGTAAACAGTGCGCCGTCAGGTTTCGCGGCACCGTCCGGCCCTGCCTGAAGCACCTGCTTGAATAGCGGCGTCAGGCCCAGCTTGTCGCAGTCAACATTCCCGTTGGTGATCGCCACCAGCGGATAGCGGGCAGCCAATTCACCCATGATCTGCATCGCGTCTTCCGGCACGGTAAAATTACTGCGCTCATGAAGGAAAAATGCCACGCCATCATCGGCGAGAGATTTGGCATCAGCTTCACTCAGGCCGCAACGTAAAGCTGCCAAGGTGAGTTGGGCTCGACGGATTTCGGTGACAAAACCCACCAGCGAGGCATCCGCTGCAATCACTTCTGCGCGCATCACCTGCCACTGCGGCCAGTCAAAATTAGTCATCACCGGACAGCGCGCCTCCAGCCAGTCCAGCAACATTTGCTCTGCACGGATAATCACCACCCGGTTGTCATACAGGGTGTCATCCAAATCAAAGGTCATGGCAGAGATAGGTTGCCAGCGGCGATAGAACTTCATGCGCGCTCCTTGCAGTGAGTAGTGCGGTTAGTCGTCGTTTTTACGCTTACGCGCCCTGGGGTGCGCAGCGTCGTACACTTTAGCCAGGTGCTGGAAATCGAGGTGGGTATAAACCTGAGTGGTGGAGAGATCTGCATGACCCAGAAGCTCCTGCACCGCCCTCAAGTCACCGGAAGATTCCAGCATGTGGGTAGCAAAACTATGACGCAATTTGTGGGGGTTGATATGGCTGCTAACCGCCTGTTTCTGTCCCCATTCCGCCATACGTTTTTGTACGCTGCGCGGAGAGATACGGTTTCCCAGCTTCGACAGGAAAAGAGCATCTTCCGGCCCTTTGAGCAGTTGGTTACGTACTTTCAGCCAGTTGAATAGCCACTCTTTCGCCATACCGGTAAAAGGCACTACACGCTCTTTGTCGCCTTTGCCGATCACACGTAAGTCGCCCTTTCGCATCGCCACATCACGAACGTTAAGGCCAATAAGCTCAGACAGACGAAGTCCTGCGCCGTACATCAGCTCCATCATGGCGCGATCGCGCACAGCCAAAGGATCGTCTGCATCCACCGACAGCAACTGATTCACTTCATCGACATCAAGGTTCTTTGGCAGCGTGCGACCCTGTTTGGGCGCTGCGACACCTTTCGCAGGATTCGCCGCCAGTGCGCCGTCTGACACCATAAAATCAAAGAAGCTTCGAAGGGCTGACAGGCGAAGCGCAATGCTGCCCGCTTTCAGACGTTCGCGCTTAGCTTGGGCGGCAATTTGACGTACCCATGCGGCATCGACATCCTGCCATTTGGTCACGCCTGCCCCCACCAGAAACTCAGCACTGGCGGTCAGTTGTTGGCGGTAATTGTTTTCAGTGTGGCGGCTTAAGCCCCGCTCGCGGATCATGTAATCAAAGAATCGCGCCAGCGGTTTTTCGATGCTGGCAGGCAAACTCATTCGTTCGCCTGCCACTTGGTGAGGAGGATGGCGATGTGCTCGGCAATCTGCTCGACAAACAGGGTATCCATGCTTGGCTGGAAGTGACCGCCATCTTGGCTGGCAAAAGTCAGAAAGCCCAGTTCTTTGCCTTTAAACACAGGAACCAGCGCATAAGAGCCAAGCTCAGGTGCTTGAGTGACAAACTGGTCGCCATCCACTTTGCGCAATCTGCCCAGATAGATTCGCTGGCCGCAGAAATGCGCCGCTTTCACCGCATCCACACTCTTGCGGTTTAACTGGTGGTGTCCACCGTCATAGAGACGAAGGCTCACAACCAGATGCAGTGAGTTGGCAAGTTCCAGCAAGGCTTTATGAATATCATCTTCACTTTCTGCCGCAAACAACGCCTTATGCGCGTGGGAGAAAGCACGAAACAGGTTTTCATTGCCTGCCGCGATACTCATCAGTTGGGTAATATCTTCTTCAAGCTCGGCCACACGCTCACGCAAGCGACCAAGTTGGATTTCGACCAGAGATACCGCACCACGCTCAGCATGAGGCACTCTCAATTGCGCCGCCAGTTGAGGTTGGCGGTGGAAGAAGTCTGGATTGTCTTTCAGAAAAGCGGCCACGGCTTCTTCGGTCAATGCCTCAGCCAGTGGCCCTTCGAGCTTGGAAAGCTCCGTCATACTGTTATCTGTCCATCGTATACGTGTGAAGCCGGACCCGTCATGTAAAGCGGATGCCCTACGCCTTTCCAGCGGATTTTCAGATCGCCGCCCGGCAAGTGCACTTTCACCGACTCATCAAGCAAACCCTGCAAAATGCCTACAGCCACAGCCGCACAAGCACCGCTGCCACACGCCTGGGTTTCTCCCGCGCCGCGCTCGTAAACGCGAAGACGGATTTCATTACGCGACACCACCTGCATAAAGCCAGCGTTAACACGCTCAGGGAAACGCTCGTGGGATTCCACCAGCGGACCCAAGCCTTCCACGTCAAAGGTATCGACGTCATCGACCACAGTGACGCAATGCGGGTTGCCCATACTGACTGCGCCCACAAACAGGGTTTTATCTTCTACACGTAAAATATAGGTTTTTTCTTCAGCATTTGCGCGGAACGGAATTTTAGACGGCGCCCAGATAGGCTCACCCATGTTGGCAGTGACCAGTTCGTCACTGTCCATCTTGAGTATCATCTTGCCGCCTTTAGTGCTGACCTGAATTTGGTTTTTGTTGGTCAGTCCTTTCATCCGCACAAAACGGGCAAAGCAGCGCGCACCATTGCCGCACTGCTCCACTTCGCTGCTGTCAGCATTAAATATCCGGTAATGGAAATCACTTTCCGGATCATACGGTGGCTCAACCACCAACAGCTGATCAAACCCCACGCCGGTATTTCTGTCCGCCAGACGGCGGATCATATCCGGAGAGAAGTATGCATTTTGCGTCACGCAATCAACGACCATAAAGTCGTTGCCGAGACCATGCATTTTGGAAAATTGTATCTGCATCCGGATCCTTTTACTCAGGCAGTACCTGTTCTAACTCCCACAGTGATGCCAGTGGCTCACGCTGACGCACCAGGTGGGATTGGCCGCCATCTACCATCACTTCTGCTGCACGGCAGCGGGTGTTGTAGTTAGACGACATCACAAAGCCATAAGCACCTGATGAACGCACCGCCAGCAGGTCGCCCGCTTCAAGCACCAGCGCGCGGTCTTTACCAAGGTAATCGCCGGTTTCGCACACAGGCCCAACCAAATCATAAGTTTTGGCTTCACCCTGACGTGGCTGTACAGGAACAATATCCTGCCAAGCTTGGTAAAGCGCTGGACGCAGTAAGTCGTTCATCGCCGCATCAATGATGGCGAAATTCTTTTCTTCGTTGTGCTTGAGGAACTCAACCTTGGTCAGCAAGACACCGGCATTGGCGGCGATAGCACGGCCCGGCTCAAACACCAGCTCGATATCCTGATGATTCGATAAACGGTCAAGCAAGGCTTTCGCATAGTCAGATGGCTCTGGCGGCTTCTCATCGCTGTAAGTCACGCCCAAACCACCGCCCACATCAAGGTGGTCGATAGAAATGCCATCCTGACCCAGCGCATCAATCAGCGCCAGCAGGCGATCGGTCGACTCGATAAACGGAGCCAGCTCTGTCAGCTGTGAACCAATGTGACAGTCAATACCATGCACAGAAAGGTGTGACAGGCTGTTCGCGTATTGGTAAACCTCACGGGCTCTATCAAACGCGATGCCGAATTTGTTTTCTTTCAGACCGGTAGAAATATACGGGTGGGTTTTGGCATCCACGTCCGGGTTGATACGCAGGCTGATTGGCGCCACTTTACCCAGCTCGCCCGCCACTTTGTTCAGGCGATCCAGCTCGGCTTCTGATTCGACGTTGAAGCATTTAATACCGAGCTCCAGCGCACGCGCCATTTCCGGTTCGGTTTTACCTACGCCAGAGAACACCACTTTTTTCGGATCGCCGCCAGCCGCTAATACGCGCTCCAGCTCACCCTGTGAAACGATGTCAAAACCTGAGCCCAGACGCGCCAATACATTCAGTACGCCAAGGTTGCTGTTTGCCTTCACGGCATAACAAATCAGGTGCGGATGGTCACCCACGGCTTTATCAAACGCATGCCAGTGACGCTCCAGCGTCGCACGCGAGTAAACGTAAAGCGGTGTGCCGTATTGCTCTGCAAGCTGTGCCAGTGGCAGATCTTCTGCCCACAGTTGCCCGTCATCCTGATAATTGAAGTAGTCCAACGTTGTCCTTCCCTGTCCAAAGTTTTATGGCTGAGTGGATTCCTGAGTATCCTGCGGCGTTTCCGGATTTACCTGCTCATTTTGCGCCGGTGCATCTTCTGGAAAGTAGAGAGGTCCTTGCTGACCGCATGCCGAAATCAGGGCTACTGTTGCCAGTGCGGCAAGTTTCAGGGTTAATCGCATCATTTCTGCCAGTGATCTAAAAGTTAATGCCCTCTATAATCGCATCAACGCACTGAAAAGCAATAGGACGACTGAGAATGAACACAAGCCAATACCATGAACTGGTTGACGAGCAATGGATGGCGATTGAAGACGGCATCGACGAGAGTGGCGCGGATATCGATTACGAAACGAATGGTAATGTTCTGACACTGGATTTTGAAGACCGCAGCCAGATCATCATCAACCGTCAGGAACCGATGAAAGAGATCTGGTTGGCATCGCGCTCAGGCGGTTTCCATTTCAGCTACCAGGACGGCCAATGGCTGTGCAGCAAGAGTGGCATGGAATTTATGGATATGGTGAAGCAAGAATGCGCCAAACACGCTGGCGAGAGTGTGGACTGGTAACAAGCTGCTTGATTTAAAGTGTATTAATAAAGGCTGACAGCATGTGTTGTCAGCCTTTTTTCTGAAATCGGGATTGATCAGCGGGACGCGTATTGGGCGGCGTCAGTATTCGCATCAGCACGTTGCCACTGACGCTCACTCTTGTAGGGGATGACCTGTGCACGACCATCGGCTTGATGGATGATGTCGTAGAACTGTGGCAGGTTGAAATTCACACCTTTACCGGCAAAGTTGGCGGTTTCCTGTGAGGAGGTATAAAAGCGGTTTACGCCCTGTACCATCTCTTCTTTGTCACCGCTGCACTGGCGGTAAACTTCCACGCGATTGTTTTCATCCAGTACATAGATGTGGAACCCATCATCGCAGTCTTCAAAGAAAAACTGGATAAGGCCTTCACTGGCGTAAGCATCGACTACTTCAGGCGGATGGATATCAGCGTCTTTGTCCAATACCACAACTGGTGAGCCGTGAACCTTATTGGTCGAAATCGAACGGTAGAACTCGACGGAGTTTTCCAGCTTCTGCACTGACACACCGCGTCGCTCGAAGAACAAACCAAAGGTTTGATCAGCCACACGAATCGCTTTAAAGCGGCGGCGTTTTTCCTGATCGACCGGCTTCAGGCGCATGTCGATGCACTCTGCCACCAGTTGATAAACCAGGTTACGAATCAAACCACGCATCTTGCCTGCATAACAGAAAACATCCACCGACTCTGGCGGAATGGCATCCTGATGCATTTTACCCAGCAAAGTTTTCAACACGTCGAGAATGGCGTTTTCACCCTTGAAGTTCAGGGTACGCACTTCGTTCCAGCTGTTGCGGTAAACCAAATCGACACTGCCAACCAAACACTGCTGGTCAGCACCATAGCTGAAAATATCCGTGTTTTTGAAATCGAAACGTACCGCAGGCTGTTTAAGCTCTGTAGTCGGGTCGTTTTCAAGGTTGATAAACAACGCCAGCTTACGCACTTCACAAGGACTCGACAGCGCCTGCAGAGAAGGCTGCGGACGACGCACCGAGAAGGTGTTACGAAGGTCACTGACCAATTGGTAAAGCTTGTCGATGTCGACATTGCTGTTACGTGCCACGGAATGCAGGCGGCTGGATTCGGTCAACAGACCATTGAAATACGCCCACGCCACCAGCTTTGACAGGTAACGGTTATGTTCGAGCGGCGAGCGGCCGATGATTTCGACAGGCTTCAATGATTGCTTGTACAGATACCAACCCGGCGGGTTACTGCGCCCTTCCGGCACCTGAATAAAGCTCAGGTCCGCTTCGTGCAAATCCGGAGACAGTTGCGGGTTAAGCAGGGTCACTTTGCCCGGCAATACCTCAAACGCAGCATAAAGCTTACGTGCCAGAATACTGATGTCTTCAGGGCTAATTGCAGAAGTGATGTCATTGCGGCGCGCGAAACGGATAAGGTTTCGGTAGCTCAACATCAAAGCTTCAAGCAGCTCGTTGTGCGCTTCTTTAACCTCTTCCACTTTCCAGTTACGGCGATTGTCCAGACGCGCGATGTCTTCCTGCGTCCAGCCCCATTCACGGGTCAGGATACACAGCACTTCACGGCGCCATGGCACAGAACCAGGACCTGGCTCGCGGGTCAGTTTCTCGTGGGTTTTGAGGTAGAAACAACGGCGCACAAGATCAAGACGACGGTGGTCATCGATGCGCTCTAGATAGCGGGTGACTTTCTCCAGCATTAGGTAATAAGCGTCAGACTGGTAAACGTCCAACATGCCAGAGAAGAAACGGCGTTTGCCGTCAACGCTCAAAAGCTGGGTACCTGGGTATTCCCAAGAGTACGCCTCAAGCAAAATCGCTTTCAGTACCGACTTATAAGGTGAATCGATACTTTTATACAGTTGCCAGAGACTGGAGCCGAAGTACTCTTCCGCCGGGATCGATGGCAAACCGCCAAAGTCCACCCAGTCTTCGCGTTTTATCGCGCCACTGGCAATCATCTCTCCGACGTAATCTTCGTAGCAACCTTCCATCTCCGGTGGCACCAAATACCAAAGCAGATGTTGGCCGGCGAGATGCACGGCGGAGCGGTAGAATTCATCGAGCAGCAGGTAGTGCTGGGTAGAGCCACAGTTTTCCGTGGTCATCGCCTGCGCCATGTTCTGGCGGAAGCGCTGCTCGCAAATCACAAAGAAGTTCACTTCCACACCCTGAGACATTGCCCAGTCGGAAATAAGTGAACATTTGGCGTCCAACATGTCACGTTCGTCGTGCGCCACCCAATCCTGCACACACACCCAAATATCCAGGTCACTGGTGAGGCTTTGACCCATTGATGCAGTACTGCCCATCGAGAACAAACCTTTAATAGGGTGCTCTTGGGAAAATGGCTTAACTGGTGATGGGGTATTCAGTGCGAGGGCGCAATCGTTGACGAAGTCTTGCTGAACGTCTGAAAGGGAGAAATTGCAGATACCATGGACGACGCTACGTTCTAAGTAACCAGGGACAGCAGGATGATTAAAGTGCAGCAAGGCAGGCAATACGTTAAAGACATTAACGGCCTGAGAGTGCATAGCGCTTCGTGCGCGCTCCAACCTAACGTGGTTGAAGGCATTAAGACGCTCTAATTGCTGATCAACATAGTTTTGCAAGATAAACATCCAAAGTTGCCGACATCCTAGTCAACGTAACGGGAGCTGAATCTAAAAGACTTCGGCGCCCATGGATAAAAACGTGATCAATCTAACAGTTTTTCTTTGGAGCGTAAAGCGAGCAATGACTCATCATTTCTGCTTCACTTTGCTCACTATATGACCAAAACTGTGAGAGAGACAACGCTTTATCTCAAATTTGATTCGAAATAAGGTGAACCACGTTGGGTTTTACCCCTGTGAATCGCCCCAAAAACATGATCCATATCACATCATCATAGCCGAAGCCGCGTGGATTCGCACCTTTTTATCGCCACTATCACCTTAAGTTCTCAAGGAATAACAAGGGGTGGTACGATTAGCGTAAGCAAATCAAATGGACGCAACTATGACTTCAACACCCATCCGCATCGCCACCCGCCAGAGCCCACTTGCCCTATGGCAGGCTGAATTTGTTAAAGCCGCTCTGGAAGAAACCCATCCGGGTTTGGTTGTGGAGCTGGTTCCTATGGTGACCAAAGGCGACATCATTCTCGACACTCCACTGGCCAAAGTTGGCGGTAAAGGACTGTTCGTGAAAGAGCTGGAGCAGGCAATGCTGGATGGTCGTGCAGATATCGCAGTCCATTCCATGAAAGACGTGCCGGTAGAGTTCCCTGAAGGGCTGGGGCTGGTGACAATCTGTGAGCGTGAAGATCCACGTGACGCCTTTGTTTCCAACAATTATGTAAGTATCGATTCACTGCCAGAAGGTGCAGTTGTCGGTACATCAAGCCTTCGCCGCCAGTGTCAGGTTCGTGCCATGCGCCCTGATTTGGTGGTGAAAGATCTGCGCGGCAACGTCGGCACCCGCTTGGGCAAACTGGATAATGGTGAATACGACGCCATCATTCTTGCATCGGCAGGTCTGAAACGTCTGAATCTTCATGACCGTATCCGCAATGAAATCGAACCGGAAGAAATTCTGCCAGCGGTTGGCCAAGGCGCTGTCGGCATTGAGTGCCGTCTGGATGATGAACGCGTCCGTGCGCTGCTGGAACCATTGGCCGATGCCAACACCACTTACCGCGTACTGTGTGAGCGTGCGATGAACAACCGTCTGATGGGCGGGTGTCAGGTGCCGATTGGCAGCTACGCAGAAATCCACGGCGACCAAATTCACCTGCGCGCATTGGTAGGCGAGCCAGACGGCAGCAAGATCGTCAGCGGTGAAGTGACGGGCCCGCTTGAAAAAGCGCAAGAGCTGGGTACTGGCCTCGCTGAACAGCTGCTTGAAGATGGTGCGCGCGTAATTCTGGAAAAACTGTATCAGGACGAAGTATGACAGTACTGGTGGTGCGCCCCGCACCTGCCTGCTATGAACTTGCCGAAACCCTGAATCAATCAGGAATAAAGGCGCTTCCCGCGCCTTTATTGTCTTTTTCCGCCGGAAACGATCTTCCCTCTCTGACTCACTCCCTTAATACACTCCCCCCGCACAGCGTTGTCGTGGCGGTGAGTCCCCGTGCAATTGAATACGCCCATCAACAACTTCAGGACGAAAACGCCAGCTGGCGTGACGATCTGCATTATGTCGCAGTCGGAGAAAAAACAGCGCAAGTCTGGAAAGCCAAAAGCGGTGTAGATGCGATTCAGCCGCCGACAGAAGACAGCGAAGGCATGGTGTCCTTATCAGTTTTCGAGAAGCCGGAAAGTCTTCAGGTCGTGATCTTGCGTGGCAACGGCGGACGGGCACTTTTGGGCGATACCCTGACAAATCACGGCGCCAAGGTTCGCTATTTTGAAGCCTATCAACGACATTGGACCAGTGAATCCTTATCATCACTGGCTATGCAATGGCGGGCGGAAAATGTCGACACCTTGGTCATCACCAGTGGCGAACAACTTTCGCTTTTGTGTCAGACAATCTCAGAGTGTGACCAGCAATGGTTACGAGAATGCCATATACTGGTGCCTAGCAAACGGATTTACAATCAAGCAATTGGCCTTGGTTTTAATGCAATCAGCTGCGTAAACAGCGCCTCCAATCACGCCCTGTTTCACGCGTTAAACGAGATGATTAACTCGGGACATTCGGATGACAGACAACAATAAGACTTCAGGCACGGATAAAGACACGTCGGCGCCAGCATCCCCTACCGGCAAGGAAACGCCATCGTCTTCCAAGCAAAGCGGTAAGCCTTCTGCGACCGACAAATCCGCTGCCAAGTCTACGCCTGCTGATACGCCGGCCAGTGACAAAAACGCTGCAACGCCGCCCCCAGCCAACCAAGAGAAAAAAGGGGGTAACAAACTTTCTGTGGTTGCCATTGTGTTGGTGATTGCCCTCGGCGGTGGCCTTTACTACCACGGCCACCAGCAAAGCCAACAGCTCACAGCCAACATCTCTGCATTAACGGATGAAATTAGCTCACTGAAATCGGCGCTGGCTGACAGCGAAAAGCAAAGCCAGGAAGCGGTGAAAAAAGCCGTGCAGGATACTCAAGTGCTGATTGAACAGCAGGACACCACCATTCAGAGCCTACAATCAGCGCTGGCTGATGTGAAAGGCCGTCGTCCCAATGACTGGCTGTTAGCGGAAGCGGATTACCTAGTGAATCAGGCCGCACGTAAGCTTTGGCTGGAACACGATGTACTGACAGCCACCACACTGATGCAAAATGCCGATCAACGCATTGCTGAGCTTAATGACCCGTCGCTGACTCCAATCCGTCAGGCAATGGCAAAAGACATCCAGCAATTGAAAGCAGTGAAGCGCATAGACCGCGACGGTATCGTGCTTCGCCTGAACTCGCTTCAACAGGAAGTCGACAAACTGCCGCTGGCCAATGCCATCATGCCAGAAGCGGAAGAAGTCGCACCGCAGCAGGTCTCTGGCAATGTCGACGACTGGCAGCAAAACCTGAAAGCCTCTTTAAGTGATTTCGTCGGTCAGTTCATCACCTACCGCAAACGTGAAGGCGACGTGGTACCGCTGCTCACCCCGGCGCAAACTTTCTATCTGCAGGAAAACCTCAAGGCGAAGCTGGATCAGGCCGTGACCTCGGTATACCGCGAGAATGGCCGCTTGTATGCCGAGTCACTGAAAACCGCGAAAGACTGGGCAGAGCGTTTCTACAATCAGGATGCTGATATCACCAAGAGCTTCATTGCGACCCTGACCAACCTCAGCCAGCAGACTATTGAAGTCAGCTACCCTGAGGCACTGGAGAGCCAAGCGCTGATTAGTGACATGCTGGCTGACCGTCTTCGCCGCGATTTAGCGCCGCTGCAAACCGGGGAGAATAACCAATGATTAAAATTCTCCTGCTGGTTATCGCGCTGATTGCAGGCCTGATTGTCGGGCCGGATTTGGCGGGTAATCAAGGTTACGTGCTGATTTCCGCAGCTAACCAAACCATCGAGATGAGTGTATCCACGCTCATCATTCTGGTGGTATTCGCTTTTGCTGCACTGTTCATCCTTGAATGGCTCATTCGCAAAATCTTCTCGCTTTCAAGTTCAACCCGCGGCTGGTTTTCCGGCCGTAAGAGTAAGAAAGCACGCGCGCTGACCAACGATGGCTTGCTGAAACTGCTGGAAGGTGACTGGAAACAGTCCGAGAAACTGGTGATGAAAGGGGCTGCCCACAGCGATGCCCCTTTATTGAACTACCTGGCAGCAGCAGAAGCAGCGCAAGGCCGTGGCGACGTGGACAGCCGTGACCGTTACCTGCAGCAGGCGGCGGATTTTGGGACTGATCGTCTGGCAACCTCACTGACCCGCGCCAAGCTGCAGTTCCGTCAAGGCCAATATGAAGAAGCGCTCGCGAGCCTTCAAGGGCTGGTCGATGCCAATCCGCGTAACCCGATTCTGCTGAACTTACTGAAAGACACCTACCTGCAGCTTCAGGACTGGCAGGCGCTGCTGCGTTTGATGCCATCGCTGAAACGTGTGAAAGCCGTGACAGACAGCGAAGCTGAAAAGCTGGAGCTGAAAGCTGAGTGTGGCCTGATGGCGCATATCGCAACCCAGAAAGGCAGCGACGGCCTTCTGGCGCACTGGAACAGCCTAAGCCGCGCAGCACGCCAACAACCTAAGCTTATCGCTTGCTTGGTCAAACAACTGATTTCACGTCATGCCGATTCAGAGGCTTACATCATTCTGCGTGAAAACCTGAAAAAGCATCCGGATGAAAACCTGATCTCTCTGGTGCCTGAACTGAAACTGCCTGATTACCATCCGGCTATTCTCAAACTTCAGGATCTGCTGCGCTACAACGAGAATAACCCGGTGACACACAGCGCATTGGGTCAGCTCTACTTCCGTGAAGGGAAATGGACAGAGGCTCGCACGCACTTTGAAAAAGCGTTAGAAATTCGCCCTGATGTGACCGATTATGCTTGGCTGGTGGATACGTTAGAGAAACTTAACGAATCCGGCGCCGCCAACAGCCTTTCCCGCGAAGCCCTCAAGCTTGCGCTACCTCACAAAGAGTGAAACATTTCGCGCACAAAAAACGCCCAAAAGGGCGTTTTTTTATTCACGATTTTCGTACTCAGACTCAAAAACAACCCAAGTTGTTTCAAGCTGTTAATAATGATTAACTGCTATTTACCAGCCATTGTTAAGACAAAGTAGCTGTTATCAAATAGGGGCGTAACAAATTATATTTTGCCGGTTTCAGTTGTTAATCAATTCGTAGGCTTTCATCAGCCAGAGTGATCAACAAATGGCATCGGCTTTGCCAATCCCTTTTGAAAGTGAGCCCGCCCATCATGGATATGTTACCTTGGATCCTGGTGTCAGGCCTGTTGGTTTCAGTTGTTACTGGTCTGCTGACAGTTCTGCTTGTTAAAGGTATGGAGTAATCCGACCCTTTGCACCCCACGCCTCCGCTTCGGAGGCGTTTTGGTTTCTGGCGGAGAGGAATCTGGGCCTGTTGACCTTTGGTGATAGGGACTATCGCATCGCTGCTTTCACATAGACGTCAAATCGGTTCTTCTTGGTTTCAATTTGAGTAGACGGCGTTTTGCCAGCCAGAAACTCGGCATAATCCGGACGCTTAACCACCACACGCTTGGTCGCCAGTGTATAAGCCGGCTCATACAGACCATCTGCGTCGTCATCTGCGCCTACCAGCGACTGGAAAACACGCATCTCTTTTTTCACCAATGCTGACTTTTTCTTATGCGGGTACATAGGATCGAGATACACCACATCCGGGCGTTCCAGATGTTCGTCATCAACAAGCTTCACCAGCGCATCATGACTTGATGCATGCAGAAGCGACATGCGTTCACTCACCCAACCGCCGATTTCCGGATCCACTTTGGCACGGGCAAGGCCATCATCCAGCAATGCCGCAACCACAGGATGACGTTCAACCATCTGTACCTTACAACCAAGAGAAGCCAGCACAAAAGCATCGCGCCCTAATCCTGCAGTCGCATCCAACACCGTTGGCGTCGCGCCTTTGTTGAGTCCGACTGCTTTGGCAATCGACTGCCCTTTACCGCCCCCGAATTTACGGCGATGACCAACAGCACCGCCGACCAAATCGACGAAAACCGCACCGAGCTTTGGCTCGTCCAGCTTTCTAAGCTCCAATTGATTTTCGGTCAGTACCAACGCAAACAGGGCGTTCTCATCGTGGGTCAGTCCCCAACGGTTGGCAATCTCATTAAGGATGTCAGCGCGTTCTGGCGCTTCACAGGTTAAAGCTATCTGCACCTGGGTTCTCCGGCGTAATATTCGCCGTGAGTATATAACGAAAGGATGAGGTTTGAGGAGAAATAGAAGGCTGGGCGCGGCACCTTGCTAGAGCGCCGCTTCTTTTTCATCGGCCGCTGCTTCGAGGATAAGCTGCTCCATCGGCTTCGGCACACTGAAATAATAACCTTGGGCATAATCCACACCGAGGGAACGTAGACGCATCAGAATGGCGTCGTTTTCCACAAACTCTGCCACGGTTTTCTTGCCCATCTGGGTCGCCAATTGGTGAATCGCCCGCACCATCACATAGTCAGTTTCATCCTCGGCGATATCCCGCACGAACTGGCCATCAATCTTGATGATATCGACAGGTAGGCGCTTGAGATAACCAAATGATGAAAGCCCAGAGCCAAAATCATCCAATGCAATGGTGCAGCCCAGCTGTTTAAGCTTTTTGAACAACTCAATCGCATCACTGAGGTTACCGATAGCCGCCGTTTCGGTGATTTCCAGACTGATTGATGTACTTGGAATGGTGCTGGTTTTGAGCGCTTCAATCAGGAACTGGATAAAACCTTCATCACTCATGGAGCGGCCGGAAAGGTTAATCGATACCATACCCACAGAATCGACATATTCAGGGTAACGCTCAAACCACCCCAAGGTTTTCTCAATCACCCGCTTATCAATCAAATGCGCCATGTTGTAGCGCTCAGCAGCAGGAATGAATTGCCCCGGCGCCACGTTCTCCCCTTTGGTGTCGCGCATCCGCACCAAGACTTCGAAATAGAGTTTTTCTTTCAGGCGGGACGTCACGCTGACAATCGGCTGGGCGTAAACTTCAAATCGGTCTTCCGCCAGTGCCGCATGAATTTTGCTGACAAAGGACATTTCCCGCTCATGACGGCGCAGCTCCTGATCATCTGGACGGTAGAGGTGAACCCGGCTGCGGCCATCATGCTTGGCGGCATAACAGGCTGTATCAGCCTGAGCATGCACCTGCTGAGGTGTGCCAGCGGTTTTATCCAGCATACGGATGCCAACAGAACATCCCAGCGCAAGACGAGTATTCTTCCAATAGAAATCAAGCTCACTCAGCGTATCGAGAATTTTCCTGCCCTGATCCAAAGCATCCTGCTCATTGCAGTCATAACAAATCACCGCAAACTCATCACCACCAAGACGTGCCAACGTCGCACCAATAGGCAGCAACTCACGCAGAACCTGCGCCGTTTGTTTGAGCGCTTCATCACCCGCTTCATGACCCACGGTGTCGTTAATCACGCGGAACTGGTCCAGGTCAATGTAGAACATGGCGTGCGTGGCACCGTTTTCAGTCAAAGTGCCCAGTACATCAACCAATCTGGCTTCAAAATAGTTACGGTTCAGCAAACCGGTCAGGAAATCATGTTGCGCCTGATAACGAAGCTGTTGCTCCATTCGGCGGTTTTCCGTGATGTCCTCTCCTACTAATAAAAGTTGGGATTGCACCTGAGTCGAGCGGATGCTTTCACGAATCCAACGCTCTTTGCCATCACTGGTGCGGTAGCGGATCTCACGGCGACGGATCCCGAACCGCTCCCGATCTTTCCCGTTTAAAAGGCTTCTCGGCGGTAGGCTGCCGTCGGCATAAAAGTCTGTCACTTTATGTCCGAGCATATGGCGTTTAGAAAAGCCCAGCCACTCAGTGGTGCACTGGTTCACGGATTGAATACGCGATTGCTGATCAATGGTCAGCAGCATTACAGGCTGCTGTTCATAGAGCATGCGGTATTCCACCTCACTGCGCTGAAGCTTTTGCTCTGCCAGTTTTCGCTGGCTGATATCACGGGCTTCAAACAGAATTTGTGCGTCTGCATGGCTGTGATCCGGCAAGGCTTTGAGCGCCACGTCCAGAATCACTTCGTTTTGCTGCTCGGACAAAAGACAAACTTCAAAACGGCTCGCCTGTCCTTCAATCAAGGATTCAAGGTGAAGTTTTAGCCTGTCAGCGCTGAGCCATTCTGACCAGCGCCACAGTGGCAAAAAGCCTCGGTTGCCAAACTCGGGAAACAAACGCTGGAATGCGCCGTTGGCGGAAATAACACGTCCCTGATAATCCAACAACGCAATGTATTGGTGACTTTGATCAAACACACCTTTGAACAGTGCCCGGCTTTGCGCCAGCGCCCGCTCACCCTGTTTCTGACGGTTCATATGCTTGGTGAGAATGCCAATGATCACCATGGCAATAAACATGATGGCGAGGCTACTTAGCACTGCATCTCGGTTGGCTTGCCAGAAAGATGGAGGCTGGTTGTTGATGGTGGCTTGAGGAAACTGTCTTATGTCGATATGACGCTTTTTGGCGACATCGTATTCAAAGATAAGCTGATTGGCGTCAGAAATAATCTTTGGCATTTCACCACTGTTTAGCGCTTCAATCAGCAAGCCTGCCTGTACCTTTCCATGGTGTTCGCCATCAACCATGATGCCGCCGACAATGCCGTAAGGCAGCATAAAACTGTTCGCGCCGTAAACCGGCACCGTGGTCGCTTGCGTGACCTTAGTGAGCAAATCGCCATGCTCCATAAAGTCGCCATTGGCATCTTTGAAGAAGGAGACAAACAGAATCACATCGCCCTCTTCCAGCGTGGCGCTCTGCTCAACCAGCTGCTCAAAGCTCACTTTGTGCATGCGGCGAATCTCCACTCCCATATCCTGAGCGCCATCCAACTGACGTGAGATAGCCTGCCAGTACTGGCGGCTGGAATAAGCATCATCCAGTGCGAGCCAAACACGTTCAGTGTCAGGGTGAAGGTTTTTGATCAACGAAACGTTGGCCGGCACGTTAATCAATTCTTCAACCCCACCGAGCATATTAATGTTCTGATACGGCTCGAGACTGGCACTGTTCAAACCGGAAAACACCACAGGCACATTGCCAATTTCTTCAGCAAGTTCGTTGACTAGCCAGAGCGCGGCATTGTCTGTGGTCAGCACTGCATCGTATTGATGCTCTTCAAGGCGAGTCAGATAGAGACGTTTCAGCTCTTCATGATAATCAGGGGATTGGATTCTCTTGGTATCAAGATAGGTATGCTCAACAACAATGTCCTGCCCTTCAACACCCTTCTCGATTCCACGTACAATGGATTCCGTCCAGAAAAAGTCCGGATGGTAGGAATGAATGGCGAGAACCTGATAGGCTGCTAGTGCTGCGCCGCTTTGAAGAAAGAGAACAGTAACAAAAAGCCACTTAAATATTTGGCGCATAGAATGAAGTTGAGCTGTCTTAATTCTGTATCAGTTGTACCACACGGTATTGGGAAGGCTATCAATTGGTCAAGTTTCATGCACGGAAACTGCGGGTAACATGGAGTTTAGTGAATCGCTATGAATGAAATTGCAAAATTAGATGATTTAGATCGCCAAATTCTGCGAACCCTGATGGCGGATGCCAAAGTGCCCTATGCGGAGATGGGGAAACGTTTTTCTGTCAGCCCGGCCACAGTGCACGTGCGGGTTGAAAAAATGAAATCGGCAGGCATCATCACCGGCACCGAAGTTTTGGTGAACACCAAAGCGCTCGGCTACGATGTGTGCTGTTTTATCGGCATCAACCTCTATGCTGCACGGGACTACCACTCGGCGCTGGAAAAGCTTCAACAACTTGATGAAGTGGTAGAAGCCTATTACACCACGGGCGCCTATAACATCTTCGTCAAACTGATGTGCCGCTCGATTGAAGAGCTACAATACGTGCTGATTGATAAGCTTCAGGCGATTGATGAGGTGCAATCAACAGAAACCCTGATTTCCCTGCAAAACCCCATTAAGCGAAATGTCGCGCCTTAATGAAAAACTCCATCGTCCAGAGACAAAAATGCCAGCAAGTCGCTGGCATTTTTTCATTGGAGGCAGGCTTATTCAGCCTCTTCCTGATTAGGCAGATCAGGAATTTCCATCTGCTGCTCTTCGGCCAGCCAACGTGCTACGTCTTTGGCAAAGTACGTCAGGATGCCGTCTGCGCCAGCACGCTTAAAACACATCAGCGATTCCATCACGGTTTTACGCTCGTCGAGCCAACCATTCATCGAAGCCGCTTTGTGCATCGCGTACTCACCGGAAACCTGGTACGCAAACGTCGGTACCTTAAGCTCCGTCTTCACGCGGCGAACCACGTCAAGGTAAGGCATACCTGGCTTGACCATCACCATGTCCGCACCTTCATTCACGTCCATAGCTACTTCATGGATGGCTTCATCGCTGTTAGCCGGATCCATCTGATAGGTTTTCTTGTCGCCACCTTTGAGGTTAGCAGCTGAGCCGACCGCATCACGGAACGGGCCATAGTATGCCGACGCATACTTCGCCGAGTACGCCATGATTTGGGTGTGAATGTAACCCGCCTCTTCCAGCGCTTCACGGATAGCACCGATTCGGCCGTCCATCATATCTGACGGTGCCACGATATCTGCGCCAGCTTCCGCATGGGACAAGGCCTGCTGGATAAGCACCTGAGTAGTTTCGTCATTCAACACGTAACCGTCTTCGTCGGTCAGACCGTCCTGGCCCGACAAAGTGTATGGGTCGAGTGCGACATCAGTGATCACGCCCATTTGTGGTACGTGCTCTTTCAGCAAACGCACGGCGCGCTGCACCAGACCTTCCGGGTTATGTGCCTCGTCAGCAGTGGCTGATTTAAATTCTTTCGGTACAACAGGGAACAAGGCAATCGCAGGTACGCCCAGCTTCGCCAGATATTCTGCTTCGTACAGCATGAGATCGATGGACAAACGCTCAATGCCCGGCATTGACTCTATCGCTTCACGACGGTTTTTCCCCATCAGAATGAACATCGGGTAAATCAGATCGCTGGCGGAAAGCTGGTTTTCCGCCATCAGGCGGCGGCTGAAATCATGTTTGCGCAGACGGCGCATACGACGGGCCGGAAACGCGCCCTGAATGGATACGGTCACGGTATCCTCCTTAATCCAAGTGCTTGAGCTTTGACAGCATCATAGCGGTTACAGTCCAAAGAATCGACGGGTGTTGAGGGTGGTTTGTGTGATCAACTGCTCAGTGTCCTGCTGACGTAATGCAGCAATTTCTGATGCAATATGAGGCAAATAGCAGGGTTCATTGCGACGGGATTTGGGTTTTGGCTTGAGATCCCGTGGCAAAAGATACGGAGCATCGGTTTCAATCATCAGCTTGTCATCAGGGATAAGTGGCACAATAGCACGCAAGGCTTCACCGCGCCTTTCATCACACACCCAGCCGGTAATGCCGATATAAAGCCCAGCCTCCAAGCACGCTTTCAGCTCCTCCTCAGAGCCCGTAAAGCAGTGCAACACGGCGCCCGGCAATTTATCGAGGTAAGGCGTCAGAATGGCCATAAAGCGCTCATGGGCGTCACGGCAATGAAGAAACACAGGCAAGTTGAGTTCAACGGCGAGTTTAAGATGCGCTTCAAACACCGCTTCTTGCTGCGGCCTTGGTGAAAAGTCGCGGTTAAAGTCGAGCCCACATTCACCAATGGCAACAACCTGAGGCTGATTGGCTAAAGCGCGGATAGACGGCAGCGTCAAATCGTCCACAGTTTTGGCATCATGGGGATGAACGCCGGCGGTGGAAAACGCAAAACCCGGCAGAGATGCGGCCATAGCGGCAGCCTCTGGACTGGATTCCAGATCCGTCCCTGTCAGCACCATGGCACTGATACCGGCTTCTTTAGCGCGCGACACGACGTCTTCTCTGTCTTTGTCGAACTGGCTGCTGGTGAGATTCACCCCAATATCAATCACGCTCAATCCTTTTCATTTGATCTGAATAAGAAAAAAGCCAGTGTATCACTGGCTTTCTGGTTCAGCACACGCTCAGGATTAACCCTGGCTTTGCTCTTCATTCTCTTCGTTTTCTTCGCCGCGCGGTTTGTAGAAGCGGGAGAAGAACAGGCCGACTTCAAACAGCAGACACATAGGGATAGCCAGAAGCGTCTGTGAAATGATGTCTGGTGGTGTCAGCAGCATACCGACCACAAACGCCGCGACGACTATGTATGGGCGCTTCTTGCGCAGATCATCAGGCTCTACCGCACCCGTCCAGGTCAGCAGCAAAATCGCTACCGGGATCTCAAACGCCAAGCCGAAGGCCATAAACAGCGCCAGAATGAAATCCAGATAGCTGGCAATGTCTGTGGCTATCTGAACATCTACCGGGGCAATCGAGGTAAAAAAGCCAAACACCAGCGGGAAAACCACAAAGTAAGCAAATGCCACACCGCAGTAAAACAGCAGTGAACTGGAGGCTAACAGTGGGAATATCAGGCGCTTTTCATGTTTGTACAGACCCGGGGCAATAAATGCCCAAACCTGATAGAGGATCATCGGCACTGCAACAAACACCGACACCACTAAGGTCAACTTGATAGGCGTGAAGAAGGGCGAGGCCACATCCGTCGCAATCATGCTGGTACCTTCCGGCAACTGGGAAACCAGTGGCTCGGAAATGAAGGTGTAAATGTCGTTGGCAAAGTAAACCAGCGCCAAGAACACCACCAGCACAGCCAGCAATGCACGCAGCAGACGATCTCTCAGCTCGGTAAGATGGCTGATGAGCGGTTGGGTATCTTCAACAGATGACATAGTTTCTCGACAAAAACTGAAGCCCGGATAAAACCTTACTCGGTTTTATCCTTGGTTGGGCTGGAAGCATTGGCAGCGTCTGCAGCAGGCTCACTTTCGCTTTTCGGGGCGTAAGGGCGCTGAACATCTTCCGCTGCTTTTTTTAGCTCATCTACAGACTGTTGCAGATCTGGTGACAGGTTTTGCATACCCATCTGCTCGGCTTTTTTCAGGTTCTCCTGAAGCTCCTGGATTTTCAGCTCTTGTTCGAGCTCATCTCTCACGGAGCCTGCCATTCTACGCGCCGCACCCACCCATCGGGACACATTGCGGATGGCCACAGGTAAACGTTCGGGGCCGAGCACCACCAGACCGACAACGGCGATCAGGATCAGCTCCCAAAAACCGATATCAAACACGGATTATGCCTGCTCTTTGTCTTTCGCTTCGCTTTTTTGAGCTGTGTTGCTGCCTTTCTCTTCCAGTTTTTCCTGGCCGAAATCAGCATCTTTTTTGTCTTCATCAGACATGGCTTTCTTGAAGCCTTTTACCGCCGAACCCAAGTCGCCACCGATGTTACGCAGCTTTTTGGTTCCGAACAGAAGAATAACGATGACTGCTACGATCAGCAGTTGCCAAATACTAATACCACCCATGCTAGTGTTACCTCTGCGTTATGTGGTGAATAAAAAAGTAACCGGAGTTTATCCCCTCAATGTTACAACTTATTTCTTTAATTTCACTTATTAAATGCGCGCCATGCAAATAACCAGCTAAACAGCGCTGTGCCGCCGGTCAACTGAGGTAAAAGTTCTACCTGATTGCTATACAGTATGGCAGAAGTCACCAGCAGCGTAGCGCCAACGCCCATCAGGAAACGGGCTCGGTTTTGCTGCTTACGCGCCACCATAAAGTCGCGGTACATGGCATCCATTCGTTGGTTAACCTGACGGCCTTGCTTGAGGCTGTCGTAAACCAGCTCTGGCAGCTCGGGCAGTTTCTCCGCCCAGAACGGCGCTCTTTCTTTGATGGCGTTGATCACAGCCTGAGGGCCGACCTGACGTGACATCCAATCCTCAAGGAACGGCTTGGCGGTATCCCACAAATCCAGCTGCGGATAAAGCTGGCGACCCAACCCTTCCACATAAAGCAGTGTTTTTTGCAGTAAAACCAACTGAGGTTGCACTTCCATGTTGAAGCGGCGCGCAGTGTTAAACAGGTTCAGCAGCACATGCCCAAATGAAATATCGCACAATGGCTTTTCGAAAATTGGCTCACACACGGTACGGATAGCAAATTCGAACTCATCGACATTGGTATCATGCGGCACCCAGCCTGAATCGACGTGCAGTTCGGCCACTTTGCGATAGTCACGGTTGAAGAAAGCCAGAAAGTTTTCTGCTAGATAACGCTTATCTTCACGGTTCAGCGTGCCAACAATGCCGCAATCCAGCCCAATCCACTGCGGGTCTTCCGGGTGCTCATAGGAAACGAACACATTGCCCGGGTGCATGTCTGCGTGGAAGAAACTGTCGCGGAATACCTGGGTGAAAAAGACCTGTACGCCGCGCTCAGCCAGGAGCTTGAGATCAGTGCCGTTGGCTTTCAGCCCTTCGATATCAGACACCTGAATGCCATAGATGCGCTCAGACACCATCAGGCTCGAGCGGCAGTAATCGCTGAACACTTCCGGCACATAGAGAATATGGTCGTTTTCAAAGTTGCGGCGAAGCTGAATCGCATTGGCCGCTTCACGCATCAAGTCCAGCTCGTCGAGCAAGGTCTTTTCATACTCACGGACCACTTCCACCGGCTTTAAGCGTCTAGCTTCCGGGAGGAAACGCGCGACCATCCGCGCCATGCGGTACATGAGTTTGATGTCAGCCTGAATGACAGGAAGGATGTCAGGGCGGATCACCTTGAGCACGACTTCGCGGCCGTTTTCTTTCAAGGTCGCGGTATGAACCTGTGCAATCGAGGCGGACGCCAGCGGGGTTTCACTGAAATCATCAAACCAGTTTTCCAGCGGCCCCCCAAGGGCTTTTTCCATTTGCGCTTTGGCAAGCTTGCCGTCAAATGGTTCAACCTGGTCTTGCAGCAAAGCAAGCTGGTCAGCAATCGCAGGAGGAAAAAGGTCTCGGCGGGTCGACATCATCTGGCCGAACTTGATCCACACAGGGCCCAACTCTTGAAGCGCCAAACGCAAGCGCTCACCGAGTTGCTTGTCAGGATGTTGATTCTTCATCCAGAACAGCATTTTTCGCATCAATTGCGGGCCACGGGTTATCGGCTGGTCCGGTAACAGCTCATCCAGCCCGTAACTGAGCTGGACTTGGGTAATTTTGTAGAGGCGGCGGATTTCGCTGGGTGTCATGCGCTCTCCACCTCAGCCAATTGCTTTTCGAACGCTTCAAGTCGGGCTGACAGACGGGAAGCCTGACTCTGAACATCATCGACTTGATCGGCAAAGTAGGCCACTTCCAGCGCACCCGGCGCCAGTCGCCATTCTTCGACCACCAGTTCACCGACATAACGTTGGTTACGCTCGGTCATCTGCTTGAGAAATGCCAGCCCTTGCTGGGCACCACGAACCAGGGTGTGTGCGACCACATCTCCTGTGTAATGTGAGAGCCACTCTGCGATATCCGGGTTAAGGCCATTCAGAAGATTGGAAAACTGCTGGGCGACATCAATATCACCGTCCAGATGCAATTTGTCTTCTTTGATGAGTTTGGTCAGGTTGGCTTTGTCTTTCAGCTGCGGGGCAACGGAAATGGCCAACGCCAAGTCGCAATCTGCGTCACCTTCAAAATCCGCCAGTACATCGATTTGCTGACTGAACACAAACACCAACTGCTTGTTGATATCTGTCAGGCGCACACGCAAGACTTTGCCTTTGAGCCTCGCCAGCCGGCGTTGGCTCTCTACATCCTGCTTGAGCAGGGTGTTTAAGCTGGTCTCAACAACGGCGGTGACTAATGGGTCTAATGGCATTCCCGACCCCTTAGAATTTGTAGCCGCGGTGCAGGGCAACAATACCACCGGTCAGGTTGAAGTATTTGGTTTGCTCGAAACCTGCTTCTTCCATCATGCCTTTCAGGGTGTCCTGATCGGGGTGCATGCGGATAGATTCCGCCAAATAACGGTAGCTTTCGCCGTCATTCGCGATAATTTCGCCCATTTTCGGCAGTAGGTGGAAAGAGTAGGCATCATAGACTTTTGACAGCGGCTCAACGATTGGCTTGGAGAATTCAAGCACCAGCAGACGGCCACCCGGCTTCAGTACGCGGTACATTGAGCGCAGTGCTTTGTCTTTATCAGTGACGTTACGAAGACCAAAGCCAATGGTGATGCAATCAAAGTAGTTATCAGGGAATGGCAGCTCTTCCGCGTTCGCCTGCACGTAATTCACGTTGCCGACGATACCCAGATCGCGCAGTTTGTCGCGACCGACATTCAACATGGAGTTGTTGATGTCTGCCAACACCACCTGACCTTTCTCACCCACGATGCGGGAGAATTTAGCCGTCAGATCGCCAGTACCGCCAGCCAGGTCGAGGACACGATGGCCCGGACGCACACCACTGCAATCAATGGTAAAGCGTTTCCAGATACGGTGAATACCCATGGACATCACATCGTTCATGATGTCGTACTTTGCCGCCACATTGTGGAAGACGTTGGCAACCATACCGGCTTTCTCATCTTTAGCGACGGTCTTGAAGCCAAAGTGGGTGGTATTCTGTTCCGCGTCTTGCGTCACGCCCTGTGTCATATCTGTCATTATTAACCCCTGAGTAACACCGGGCCGGAAAAGAAGAAAACGCCCGATATTTTTGCGCTTAGTGTACTTTACATGCTCAAACAACCACAAGAAGCGCTGTTCAGAGTGATAACAGCACGCCCACTTCAAGGAAAACGCCTGCGGAAATGGTGAGCCACTTCAAAGGCGTTTGACACCGAAGAGGGCGTGCTGAATCACTCCCGAAGGGCGAGTTTAATTGGCTTCCACACTTCGTTGTGGCTTTTCGGTGTAGCCCACTACGCCTTCAAATCCACTCCTTGTTTGAAAGCCAATTACTACTCGCTGAACTCGCCTTCATGCGGTTATTTGAGCATGATGCAGAGCATGCTCAAAGCGCTTAGTGCGCCAAGTGACTGTCCGTTTAATCCTTTGAGACGGGTAAGGTCACAACATCATCATTCTCTTCTGTCGTATCTCTTTTCAGCATAGCTGGGCTGATATCGCGCTTCACTTCCACACCCAGCGTTTTAAAGCTCTCGGCCTGACGCAAAATATTGCCTCGTCCGCTGGAAAGCTTGTTCACGGCGTTTTGATAGCTGTCTGACGCTTTATCGAGCGCCGACCCCATGGCTTCCATGTCAGACACAAACAGACGAATTTTGTCGTAAAGCTTGCCAGCTTTTTCTGCAATAACACGGGCATTCTGGTTCTGATGCTCAAAGCGCCACAGATTATTGATGGTGCGGAGCGCCACAAGCAAAGTGGTTGGGCTCACCAACATGATGTTGTGGTCCAGCGCTTCTCGGATAAGGGAAGGCTCAGCTTCGATGGCAATCTGGAACGCGGGCTCGACAGGAATAAACATCAGTACATAATCGAGGCTTTGAATGCCATGAAGCTGATGATAGTCCTTGCGGCCAAGGCCTCGGATATGACCGCGAATGGCGGCAATGTGCTCGCGCAGTGCATTGTCTTTATCCACCAGCGATTCGGCGTGGTAATAACGTTCATACGCCACCAGTGCCATCTTGGCATCAATCACCACATCCTTCCCTTGCGGCAGGCGTACGATGACATCCGGCTGGTAGCGTTTACCCTGCTCGTTTTCAAGGCTGACCTGAGTCTCGTATTCATACCCTTCACGAAGGCCGGATTCTTCCAGCACACGGGCAAGAACCACTTCCCCCCAGTTGCCTTGCTGCTTGTTGTCGCCTTTGAGCGCCTGAGTCAGGTTAACCGCTTCACGAGTCATGGCCTCATTAAGCTGTTGGAGGTTTTTAATTTCATGCACCAGAGTGTGGCGCTCTTTGGCCTGTTCGCCAAAGCTGTCACTGACTTGCTTACGGAAACCTTCCAGCTCGTTTTTCAAAGGACTCAAGAGAGATTCAAGACTCTGGCGATTTTGTTCATCCACAGTGCGGGTTTTGTGGTCAAAGACTTTGTTGGCGAGCGCTTCGAACTGAATACGAAGACGCTCCTCCGCGCCTTCCAGCAGTTTGATTTTCTCTTCTGCAGCTTCAAGCTGCTCTTCGGTACGGGTTTGCTGCTCGCGAAGGGTCAGCTCCAGTGCCGCTTTGGTATCACGAAGGTTCTCAACGGTATCGGCCAATTGGGCTTTTTCAGCGCGCAGGGTTTCCATCTGGCGCAGCTTTTCTGCCGCTGCAGCGAGCTTGCCATATTGAGTGCGAAGCTCAGAGCTTAAGCGATCACGTTCCAGATCCATGCCATCAAGCTCATCCTGCAAGGTCTGGTTTTCGCTCTTCAGCCGACCAATCTCAGACTGGCTGTGTTTTTCATCAGCTTCCCGCAATTGCTCATGCAAGTCCTGCAGATTTTGTTTTGCCATACGATGGTAAAGCGCCGCCAATAAAGCTGTGAGACCTGCGCCAGCCCCTGCTGCCATCCATACCAGACTGTCTGAAAACAGCGCTTCAAGCTGCATGCCGATACCCTTTTATTTCCAATACGCTAACTGTATTGAAGGCTAATCAGACACTGGATAAATGTCCAGCTTTTCTATTGAGCAGATCTTGCTCTAGACTGCCGCATTCTCTCCCTCATTTTTTATAAGTGATTCTCCTATGAACGACCGCCTTGCGATTAGCTACGGATTGGCTGCGGTGCTCCTTTGGTCGACCGTCGCGACGGCTTTTAAAATTACCCTGAGCTATATGACTCCGATTCAGATGCTGGCTGCCGCCAGTGTGGTTTCGGCAATTTCTCTGGCTGCGGTGGCAGGCTTTCAGGGCAAATTGCACCTGTTGACGTCTACCTTTGCCAAACGACCGCTGTATTACCTGCTGCTCGGGCTTATCAACCCGCTCATTTATTATCTGGTGCTGTTCAAAGCTTATGATTTGTTGCCCGCTTCCCTCGCGCAGCCATTGAACTACAGCTGGGCGATCACCCTGACGCTGATGGCAGCGGTATTCCTAGGCCAGAAAATTCGTAAACAGGATTGGGTTGCGGCGGCGCTGGGTTATGCCGGTGTGGTGGTCATTGCCACCAAAGGAGATATCTTCGGCCTGCAATTCGACAGCCCATTAGGTGTCGGATTAGCGCTGCTTTCCACGGTTTTGTGGGCGGGTTACTGGATTTTGAACGCAAAAAACCAAGCCGACCCAGTAATTGGGCTGCTGCTTGGTTTCTTACTTTCTTTGCCGTTTTCGATTGGACTTAGCCTGTACTCCAGCGACTGGAGTGGCATTCCATGGCAAGGCTGGGCGGCGGTGACCTATGTCGGTCTGTTCGAGATGGGCATTACTTTTGTGCTTTGGCTTAATGCCATGAAGCTTGCCACTAATACCGCCAAGATCAGTAACCTGATCTTTATTTCACCTTTTATTTCGCTGATCTTGCTGTCGCAAATTATTGGAGAACAAATTCATCCTACGACCTTAATCGGTCTGGTAATGATTGTTGTCGGTTTGCTGATTCAGCAGCGAAAAGGGAAAGCGAAATAATCAGGCGCTGCGCTGCGCGAGATAGTCGCGCAGCTCATCGACAGAAATACCGTCGTTTGCCAGCTCTTGCGCCAATTCCAGCACACGCTCACCTTTGCGCTCATCAATCACTTTATTGAACTGGTGTACCAGCTCGCGAAGACCACTGATTGGCACCTGACGCGCAGCGCTTTTTACGCGCTCTTCACTCATGCCGCTCAATTCAGTGAGCAATTTACCGAACATCATTTTTTCCGGAGATTCTTCTAGCATCTCCAGATGACGAGCTAATTCAATTGTCGACATCGACATAATATTTAACTGCCTGTGTATGTATTTACGAAGGAGTGTGCGAACAGCCTTTGATTTGGCTGGCACCCCGAAATCGGGAAGATCTGAGAAATTCGCACACTAAATATACTTCCCAAGCCAAATAAGCAACAAAAAAATACCCGCTAATGAGCAATTAACGGGTAAATGGTGGAATAACGGTTGTCGAGACCGTCGCGCTTTTCGCGTCTTATTAGTGAATTCGCTAAGTTTTACGCTTCTGCGGTATGCCAGCGTTTACCTTTCGACGACCACAACAGCAAAAGGCCTGGTGCCAGCAGCAACATGTGAAAGACCAGAAGGTGTGGCTCAGAAAGACCTGCGCGTTGTGTCAGGCTGACCAACACACCTGCACCACTCATCTGGAAAAGACCCAGCAAAGCGGCTGCCGTTCCTGCACGTTGACCAAACGGCTCCAGCGCTTTACCCGCCGCTGAGCCCAGAATCCAGGCGAAACCAAATGATGACAGGAAGACAGGCACCATAAATGCCCAGGCAGCTTGTGTGGTGCTAAGTGCAGCCATCAGGCCACCTGCAAACACCAGCAGTAGCATGCCGGCATTCAGGGTTTTGCGACTACCAAATTTATCCATGACTTTTGGCGCCGTCATGGATGCTGTGATGTTCAGCACCGCATTGACACCAAACCACAGGGTGAATTGCTCCATGGTAAGGCCAAGGCCATTAATCAGGCGAACCGGTGCTGAGGTGACGTAAGCCAAAATAACCGACATCGCCAGCATACAAAGCACAGCGTGATACACAAACACTGGCTCTTTCAAAACCTGCCAGTAACGCGAAGGGCTCAGCAGTTTACCACTGCTGTCCGTGTCTGTCGGACGGGTTTCACGGAACAGGGTCAATACCAGTACTAAGGCCACCAGCGCATACGCCATCATAAAGCTGAAGTTTGAACGCCAGCCAAACTGAGCAGTTAGCCATGCCCCCAAAAGCGGTGCCAGCGCAGGAATGAAACAGATAGCGCCGTTAAGGTAGCTGATCATCTGCCCGCTTCGTTTACCGCCAAAACTGTCACGCACGGCAGCGAATGCACACACAGAAGTTGCACAAGCGCCTGCACCTTGCATCAGACGGGCAAAAAGCAGCGCATCCAGCGAGCTTGCAACCCAGGCAAAGCCCGAGCTCAAGCTGTAAATCACGATACCAGCTATCGCGACTGGCCGGCGACCATAGCGGTCTGCCAAAGGTCCTGCCAGAAGCTGGCCAAGACCCAGACTTACCATAAACCAGGAAATAGTGTCCTGAATTCGGGTAGAGGCCACATCAAACTCTGCCGCCATCAGTGGCATCGCAGGCAAGTAAATATCGATTGCCAGTGGGCTGAACAGCACCAGCAGGACCATGAGGGCCACAAGTCGGCTATCAGGCTTGGAAGAAGGGGTAGACATAAAGAACTCCTGATGATTTGAGGCGGAGTGTAGTGGGATTTTGATATGAACAAAAATGGTTTATATTCAGGTCAGACATTCCCATCAGGAATAATACTGAATGAACCTCAACCAACTGCTTCGTTTCGATCTAAGCCTGCTGATCTGTCTTCATGTATTACTGGAAGAAAGCAACGTCACCCGGGCTGCGCAGCGTCTTCATCTCAGTCAATCCGCGGTCAGTAAGAACCTCGCCAAGCTTCGAGAGCAGTTTGATGACCCCTTGTTCAACCGCACTTCCCGTGGCCTTTACCCAACGCCGAAAGCCTTGTCCTTAAAACCGGGACTGAAAAGCCTGCTAGGGCACATTGAAGGGCTGACAGTCTCGGATGAATTCAACCCGGCAACCAGCGATCGCCGTTTTCACTTCTCACTGGTCGAAAGTGCCTATCCTCTGCTGCTTCCCCGATTTTTAGGTGAAATCCTCGACGCAGCTCCCTCAATCACGCTGGATACCCAAGCTTGGAGCGGGCAAACTTTCGACGCCATGGCACGTGGTGAGGTAGATTTTGGCATTACGGGAAAAGACCTTAACCCTGCTGACGCCATGCTGACGATGATGCCGCCGAAAGGCATCATCTATGAGGAGCTTTATCAGGATGAGCAACGGGTGATAGTGAGAAAAGATCACCCCGTGCTAAATGAAGCAAAATGGGATTTGGATACCTACCTGAAACAGCGACACGTTCAGGTCAGGTGTGATGGTAGCGATCGCTGGCTGCTTGACTATAAACTTGCAGAGCGGGGCATTGAGCGCGACATCGCAATGTATGTACCGGATTTCAACAGCGCGGCGAGCCTTTGCACCCATACCGACCTGGTGTTTACCGCGCCGGCGCATTTTGCAGCAGCCGTCGCTAAGCAACTCAATTTACACGTGTTGTCATTGCCAACACCTTTACCGCCCATGGCATATACCCTGTTCTGGCATCAAAGTCAGCAATCCGATCCTGGTCATAGCTGGTTACGGCAGCTGATTATTTCACGTTGTCGACATATGACAGAAATTGCAGCGGCAGATGAAAACAGATAGCTTAGACAACCAAAGACCCCTATACGATCACCCAAATAAGGACGAAGAATGCACGCCATTATTGCGCAGCGCGTCGATGCATTGAGACGCTGGCTGGAAGAACAGGCACTGGACGCTCTGATCATTCCTCATGAAGACGAATTTCTCGGCGAATACATCCCCGAGCACAATGAACGCCTCCACTGGGCGACAGGTTTTACTGGCTCAGCGGGCGCGGCGGTTATCGCGCGAGACAAAGCCGCGATGTTTGTTGATGGCCGCTACACGGTACAGGTACGCAAGCAAGTGCCCGGTGACATTTTCGAATACCGTCATCTGATTGAAGAGCCTGCCCTGCAATGGCTGCAAGACAACCTACCTCAAGGCAGCAAAGTTGCCGTTGACCCACGCCTTCACAGCGCCAACTGGCTGGCATCTGCCGAGAAACTGGTCGAGGGTAAACTGGATTTGGTGTGTGTAGATACTAACCCGGTCGATACTGCATGGCATGATCGTCCTGCTCCCCTGCTAACCAATGCAAGGCTGATGGGCACCAACATTGTGGGTCAAAACAGCGAAGATAAACGCCGTGAAATCGGTACTGCGATTGCTAAATCCGGCGCTGATGCAGCGCTTTTAAGTCAGCTCGACAGCATCTGTTGGCTTCTGAATATCCGTGGTGGCGATGTATCACGTCTGCCCGTGGTGCTGGCCAGCGCTATCGTCAATGCCAAAGGCGAAGTCACTCTGTTTATCGACCCTGCGCGCCTGCCTGAAGGTTTCTCAGCGCATGTGGGCGAAGGCGTATCGGTTCAAGCTCCAGAAGCACTGGAATCGGCTCTGGCTGCACTATCCGGCCAATCTGTGTTGGTCGACCCGCAAACCAGCAATGCCTGGGCAAGTCAGGTACTGAATCAAAACGGTGCCATTATCGTTCACGCTGCCGACCCATGCATGCTGCCAAAAGCGGCCAAAAACGCAGTAGAAGTCGCAGGTATGAAAGCAAGCCATGTCCGCGATGGCGTGGCAGTCAGCCGTTTCCTTGCCTGGCTGGATAAAGAAGTCGCGGCGGGCAACCTGCCAAACGAAGCCGAGCTTTCAAACAAGCTCTACAGCTTCCGCGAACTGGATAAAACACTGGCAGATTTGAGCTTCGATACTATCTCAGCAGCAGGTGGCAATGCAGCTATGTGCCATTACAACCACCTGAATCAGGCTGACCCGGGCGAGCTTGAGCTCAACAATGTCTATCTGGTGGACTCAGGCGGTCAATATCCGGATGGTACGACCGATATCACCCGCACTGTTGCGATTGGTGAATGTTCCGACGAAGTGAAGCAAGCTTTCACTCTGGTACTGAAAGGCCATATCTCTCTGGCAACTGCACGTTTTCCGAAGGGTACCGCTGGTAGCCAACTGGATGCGCTGGCGCGTCAGCACCTGTGGGCTAACGGCTTCGACTACGACCATGGCACAGGCCACGGCGTAGGTCACTTCTTAAGCGTCCATGAAGGTCCTCAGCGTATTGCCAAAGCGCCGAGTACCGTTGCACTGCTGCCAGGCATGGTGCTGTCAAATGAGCCAGGCTATTACCGCGCTGATGCCTTTGGTATCCGCATCGAAAACCTGGAGTTGGTGGTAGAAGTACCAACCCAGGGCGACATGACTGTGCTTGGTTTTGAGTCATTAACCCGCGCTCCAATCGATCGCCGCTTGGTGGACGTATCACTGCTGACTGACAACGAGATTGCCTGGTGGAACGATTACCACCAGAAAGTGTGGCAGGACGTTAGCCCGGCGCTGGGAGGGGAAGACTTGGCGTGGCTTGAACAGGCAACTGCCGCCCTTTCACGCTAGATGTTAACACCAAGGAGAAGAGCGCCGATTGGCGCTCTTTGTTTACACAATAACTCTGTTTATTATCCAGAATATCCCTGCTCCCAGTCCTTCCAAACCACCTCAAAACCTGCCGCTTTCACCGCAGTAGCCACCGCACTGGCACTGCGCTCGTCAGAGACCGAAAACTGCTCAAGCTCAGGTTCATCATCAGCGTAACCACCAGGCTGGGTTTTCGAAGCTGCTGACATCGAAGTGATCCCAAGCGGCAATACTTTATCCCGAAATTCAGGCGACTCTCGGGTCGATAAAGAAAGCTCCACTTCTGAATTGAGCAACCTGTAGGCACAGATAAGCTGAACCAGTTGCCTATCCGTCATCACCGACTTTGGCTGTACCGCCCCCTCACAAGGACGGAGCCTTGGGAAGGAAATCGAGTAACGGCTTCGCCAGTAGGTTCGCTCCATGTACTCAAGGTGACTGGCGACAAAGAAGCAATCCGTTCGCCACTCATCCAGTCCAATCAGAGCACCAATGCCAATCTTGTCGATCCCTGCCTGGGCAAGCCTGTCAGGGGTATCAAGACGGAAAGCAAAATCCGTCTTGTTACCACGCAGATGATGTTCGGCATAGGTCGAGCGATTATAGGTTTCCTGATAGACCATCACTGCATCCAAACCTAATGCTTTCAATTCAGCATAATCCGCAGTTTCCATCGGCTGGACTTCCATAGCGAGGTAGCTGAAATGCTGCTTAATGGCAGGCACTGAGGTTCTAAAGTAGTCCATCCCCACTTTGGTTTGATGCTCACCCGTTACCAAAAGAATGCTATCGAAGTTCATTGCTTTAATCGCTTCGCACTCACGCTCAATGTCATCCAATGACAGGGTACGTCGCTTGATACGGTTTTCCATTGAAAAGCCGCAATAGGTACAAGCGTTGGCGCAAAGGTTCGACAGATAAAGCGGCAAGTAGAAATTGACCGTATAGCCGAATCGACGCCGGGTCAGCGCTGCAGATTGCTGCGCCATCGCTTCAAGGAAGGGCTCCGCGGCGGGCGAGATCAGCGCCTTGAAGTCTTCCAAGTTCCGCTTTGGCTTAGCCAGTGCCCGCTGAACATCCGCTTCCGTTTTACTGTAAATCGAGAGACGGATATCATCCCAATTAAGCGTCTGCCAATGATCAGAAAAAGCCATATCTCCTCCCGTCACGCCAGCTCATCAAGAAAAGCAGTGAGTGGGCTGGAGGCAACAGCTTGTTTTACCTGACCTGCTAAGCCTGACTCATACGCCATGCGTCCTGCTTCTACGGCTAACTTGAAGGCCTTAGCCATCGCGACAGGGTCGGCTGCCGCAGCAATGGCCGTGTTAACCAGCACCGCATCTGCACCTTTTTCCATCGCCTCAGCAGCATGGGAGGGTGCGCCAATACCCGCATCAACCACCACTGGCACTTTGGCCTGATCGATGATGATGTCGAGAAAGTCTCGCGACGCAAGGCCTTTGTTGCTGCCAATGGGCGCACCAAGGGGCATGACAGCCGCACAACCAGCTTCTTCCAGATGCTTACAAAGCACAGGATCGGCATGGCAATATGGCAGCACCACAAACCCCTCTTTGACCAGTGCTTCAGCCGCTTTCAAGGTTTCAATCGGGTCAGGCATCAGGTATTTGGGATCAGGATGAATTTCGAGCTTCAGCCAGTTCGTTCCCAGCGCCTCACGGGCAAGTCTTGCGGCAAAAATAGCTTCTTTCGCCGTCTTTGCCCCCGACGTGTTAGGTAACAGATTCACGCCCGACGCAATCAGTGGCGCCAGAATGTCATCATCACGCTTTTGGATATCGACACGTTTTAGCGCCATGGTAACCAACTCGGAGCCACTTTCGGCGATACTTTCTGCCATCACCTGGATGCTTGAGAACTTTCCTGTTCCGGTAAACAGGCGAGAGGAAAATGTTTTATCTGCAATTTTCAACATGGTTAACCTCCGGCAATGGCCTGAAACATGGCGACCTGAACCCCCTCAGTCAGTGGTGTAGATTGCCACTGGCTCCGAGGGATAATTTCACCGTTCAGAGCTATCGCCACCGACTGTTCAGGCAGAGATAATTCGTTCACCAATGCCAGCAAATCGCTGGCAGTTTTTGGCGAGTAGGCTTCATCATTAAGCCAGATCTGCATGTGAGATCTCCTTATTTAGAAGTGCGCGAGGCTGACAAATGGCACACTCAGGATCGCGAGCAACCAGCATCTTTTTGAGCGAAAATGACAGACCATCAAACTGAAAGAAGTTAGGTGACAGCCTTTCTCCAATCAGTAGCTTAAGTGCTTCTAAAGCCTGAAAATTTCCGATAATACCCACTACTGGCCCCACGACACCTGCACTCTGGCAACTCCTCGATTGAGGGTTCTGATGGGAGGGGAATAGGCAGTGATAACAAGGCGAGGAAGAGGTTCTGAAATCGAAAGTCATCAGTTGACCTTGCCAACCAATACCTGCACCAGAAATCAATGGCTTGCCCAATTTCACGCAGGCGGCATTCACCGCCTGCCTGGTTGCCATGTTGTCGCTGCAATCCAGCACGATATCGGCTAGGGAAGCTTCGAGCTCCAACGCCATTCCATCAAGCTGACGAGTGACGGGGCGACATTGGATGAGGCTATTTAACCCGTTAAGTTGTTCGCTCAGCGCTTTCGCCTTACCTTTACCCAAGTCCTTTTCACGATAAGCAATTTGCCTCGGCAAGTTTGAACGCTCCAGCATATCGCCATCAGCCAGCACTAACTGTCCGACTCCTGCCCCGGCCAAATACTGCGATGCCGCAGTTCCAAGACCACCACATCCCACTATCAGTACTTTGGCTTGGGAAAGTTTCAGTTGCGCCTCTTCGCCCCAGTTATCCAACATGATTTGGCGACTGTAACGGTCAAACTCACAGTCTGACAGACTAGCTTTGTTCGACGACGATACGCTCATTTCTCGCCTCCTCTGTCAGCACCTCAGAGAATGATTGAAGCGTTGCCGCCAAGTCACAGGACTGGGTGACCGCCCGCACAACGGCGATCGCATCCACACCGCTTTGCCAAACTTCTAGGGTTTTAGCGAGATCAATGCCACCAATAGCCACTGTCGGTACTTTCCCTGCTACTGTCGCTAAATGCTTCGACAACTGCGCTACACCCTGGGGAGGCGTCGGCATCTGTTTGGTTGGGGTTGGGAAAATATGGCCGATGGCTAAATAGCTAGGCTTTAATGACAATGCTAAATCCAGTTCATCGGAAGTCCGGGTGGACACTCCAAGGCGAATGCCAGCAGTGGCTATTGCATCCAGATCCGCCGATTTCAAATCGTCCTGACCCAGATGGATCCCATATGCACCGGCATCGAGAGCCTTTTCCCAGTGATCGTTGATAAATACCTGAGCCTGACAGAGGCGGCCGCAAGCGACAGCCTCTTTGATCATGGCATCAAGATTAGGATGGTTAGCGTCTTTAACCCTAAGCTGAACCGTACGCACACCAAACGCCAGCAAACGCTTCAACAGGGCAATATCATCAACCACCGGATAAAGAGGGCCAATGCCCCCGTCCATCCTTGGAAACACGGGAGAGGTGTTCATAGCACCTCCTACGCTTTCTGGTGGTATAGTTCGCTGCCTTTGGCGAGAAATTCCGCCGATTTTTGTTTCATGCCTTCAAGCGGATCTTCCAGCATTTTCACTTCAATGCCTTCGCCTAGCTCAAGGCCTTTAGCATAATCACGAACTTCATGACTGATTTTCATTGAGCAGAATTTAGGACCGCACATTGAGCAGAAGTGTGCCACTTTGCCCGATTCCTGAGGGAGAGTTTCATCGTGATAAGCGCGCGCAGTATCTGGGTCGAGCGCCAGATTGAACTGATCTTCCCAACGGAATTCGAAGCGCGCTTTAGACAGGGCATTGTCACGTACCTGAGCACCAGGGTGTCCTTTTGCCAAATCAGCCGCATGAGCACAGAGCTTGTAGGTAATCAGGCCGACTTTCACGTCATCTTTATTCGGAAGACCTAAATGTTCTTTCGGTGTCACATAGCAAAGCATGGCGCAGCCAAACCAGCCGATCATCGCCGCACCAATACCTGAAGTGATGTGGTCATAGCCCGGAGCAACGTCTGTCGTCAAAGGTCCAAGCGTGTAGAAAGGTGCTTCGTGGCAATGCTCTAACTGCTCTTCCATGTTTTCTTTGATCATGTGCATTGGCACATGGCCTGGGCCTTCAATCATCACCTGAACGTCGTACTCCCAAGCAACCTTAGTCAACTCACCAAGAGTACGGAGCTCTGAGAATTGAGCTTCGTCGTTAGCATCGGCAATAGATCCCGGACGCAGACCATCGCCCAGCGACAATGCCACGTCATACTTCGCACAGATTTCACAAATCTCGCGGAAGTGAGTGTAGAGAAAACTTTCCTGATGGTGCGCCAGACACCACTTGGCGATGATAGAGCCACCTCGGGAGACAATGCCAGTGACACGTTTAGCTGTCATTGGTACATAACGAAGCAGTACGCCAGCGTGGATAGTGAAGTAATCAACACCCTGCTCTGCCTGCTCAATAAGAGTGTCGCGCATCACTTCCCACGTCAGGTTTTCAGCGATACCGTTTACCTTCTCAAGTGCCTGATACATAGGAACAGTACCGATTGGCACAGGGCTGTTTCTAAGGATCCACTCGCGAGTTTCATGGATGTTCCGACCAGTCGACAAATCCATGACCGTATCTGCACCCCAGCGGGTCGACCACACCAACTTCTCGGTTTCCTCTTCAATCGATGAGGTGACTGATGAGTTACCGATATTTGCGTTCACCTTCACCAGAAAATTGCGGCCAATGATCATTGGCTCAGATTCAGGGTGGTTAATATTGGAAGGAATGATCGCGCGGCCTTCCGCAACTTCTTTACGAACAAATTCCGGCGTAATTTCTTTTGGAAGGTTAGCACCAAAGTTCTGACCTGGATGCTGACGGTTCAGTTGCTCATCTGCATATTGCTGGCGACCCATGTTTTCACGAATCGCGATGTATTCCATTTCAGGCGTGATGATACCCTGACGTGCATAGTGTAGCTGGGTAACACACTGCCCATTTTTGGCTCGACGCACGGACGGTAGATTACCAAAACGAAGCTCATCCAGTGTGTCATCATCCAAACGTGTCTTGGCAAAATCTGACGTCACACCATCAAGAAGTTCAGTATCACTCCGCTCTTCTATCCAGCGCTCACGCAGCTTTGGCAGACCCGCATAAATGTCAATTTCGTAGTCAGGATCGGTATACACACCAGAGGTGTCGTAAACACGAACTGGCTCATTTTCTTCAAACTGGGGGTTATCTTTAGTGCCACCAATGAGGCTTGGTGCTAGGGATATTTCACGCATGCCCACCCGGATATCTGGACGTGAGCCTTCTACATGAACTTTAAGAGAGTTAGGAAAGGGTTGTACCGACAGGTTGTCGATAAAGGCTTTTGCTTCGTTTCTGGCTTGTTTACGGTTCGACATAGCATTACTCCAATATATTTTGGGGAATAAATGCTTGCCGGATTTGCTGAGCAAGAGGTGTGGCGAAACTTATGGATATGGCTATCCCTGAACACCACTATTGTTGTTCTCTTGTTCCCTTCGCAGGTATTAGCCTGATCAGGTTCAACGGATCCTGCTTTCGCAGTCTCAGCCAAATGGCACTCCGACAAGTATCAGCGAACGAGTATAGGGAATGCTTTCCGTTATCTCAACCACTCAAAGTGATTAACCGCGCATTAACAACTGAAAGCCTGCCCAAGCAGCAAAGATACAGATAACAACATTAAGCACAACATTCAGGCCCATTTTGAACCACTCACCCTGTTGAAGCAGCAAAACGTTATCCATAGAAAACGTGGAAAAGGTAGTGAGCGCCCCAAGAAAACCTAGTCCAATAAGATGGCGCCAAGGACCTGGAGAAAAGACTTCTTGCTCCAAGGCGGCAACGAGTAGCCCCATGATAAATGAGCCCACGACATTAACCGTCAAAGTGCCATAAGGGAACCCGCGCCCTAGCATCACAGCGCATAGCTCGGAGATGAGGTAGCGAGAACAGGCACCAAATGCACCTCCAATCGCAATATAGAAGAGTAAAGCCGCTTGATTCATGGCGTTCAAACCCATGCTATCGAAAAAACCAAGCTGACATGATACGCCTTAAAGAACCTATTCGCTAAGGCGATCTTTTAGCCAATTCAAATGCTGAACTGAATGGGGGAACAGTAGATACGAAAAAGCCCCAGCATTTCTGCTGAAGCTTCGATTTTGGCAAGGGTGGTGGGATTCGATCGGACTGGCGCCCCAGCCCCCAACAATTAGCTCGCAGAGCCAAATGCCATATATGAAAAAGCCCCAGCATCTCTGCTGAGGCTTCGAATTTGGCAGGGGTGGAGGGATTCGAACCCCCAACACGCGGATTTGGAATCCGCTGCTCTGCCAATTGGAGCTACACCCCTATACGCAAGCTATTTTAATGGTTATCAGTTAAATAGCCAGTGTTGATTGGGGAAAGCCAAACCAAGTGGACAGAATTCATACAAGATTATGATTCTTCGGCAAGATTCTTTTGCTTGTACTTGTTAAATACCAACAAGGCAATCACCGCTGGCCCTGCAACCAAAGCTGCAATAGCACTACATAGCAATGTCATTTGAAGTAAAGCTGACAAATCATTCATCTGGTGATCCCTTTATCCCTGTTAGATAAGCTGATAATACCGCGATGGTATATAAAAAAAGTCTCAGTGATAAGAACCGCTGGCAAGTATTCCATTCATTGCATAAATAAAAGTGAGAGAAGTTAACAATGATCACTCTTTGTATGCTTTTTAATACATTAGATCTAGGCGTTATATCCCTATAAATCAAATTATTAGCATTTAACCACTCATTAATTGTGGACAGGCTTGTGTTTTGAGTTCCAGACAGGGAGTATGAAAAGCTCAAGGAAGATAAGCACCGAAAAAAGGCTCTTAGTGACTAGGTGCAAAAAGAAAACAAACACGCCGCTTAGATAATTCTACGCTTAAAAGCTTAATTATCATGTTTATTTTGGATTAATTTCAGTTAGTTAGCGCGACGCTTTCAGAAATTGAAGAAGGCTAGTATCTGGCCCTAAAGTGCGAAGTACTTTTCCGGGTCGCACATA